>JASLVI010000082.1 GCA_030741455.1 Candidatus Poseidoniaceae archaeon
TGAGGTCCTTATTGCGGCGAGTCCACGTTCCTCGGTACGTGCTGTTATTATTCGCCCACCTTTTGTATAGACGGCCCTCGTTTCTTGATGGTTCAATGACGAACATTATGAGCGCTACGCGATTGGTTGTTATTGTCTGCGGAGGCAAGTCCTATGGTCGACCAACTACCAAACCTCGGAAGAGAAGAAGAAATGCTGAAAGAGATGGGTGTTGCATCCATCGATGCTCTGTTTGCGGATGTTCCCGAATCTGTACGAATGGTTGGCGATTTACCTTTGCCAGATGCACAAAGCGAGGAGGAGTTGCTCGCCGATGCAAAGCGTTTGCTTGGGTCAAACGTGGCACTTGGTGATCAACCATCGTTTCTTGGAGCAGGTTTGTATCGAAACTTCGTTCCATCCAGTGTTTTCCAGCTGATTACACGGGGTGAATTCCTGACTTCCTACACACCATATCAGCCTGAAGTTTCACAAGGTATGCTGCAAGCTATGTGGGAGTTTCAATCCCTCATTTCAGAATTGATTGGAATGCCAATTACCAACCTTTCATTGTATGATGGTTCGACTGCAGCAGCAGAAGCATTGACCTGTGCTGTTCGAGTACACAACCGCAAGGCTGAACAGAAGGATACGGTGTACATCTCAGAATTAACGCCTCCCGATCGTGTCTCTGTTATCTACAATTATTGTCAAGGTGCAGGTATTGAGATCAAAACGCTACGACATGATGACAATGGTTGCATCAATCTCGCAGATGTTGAGCGAGCACGAGGTTCTTGCGCAGTATATGTTGAACAACCCAACCCGATTGGTATCATCGATGATGGCTACCCTTCCTTGAAGGAGATTATCGGTGAGAATACGGCCCTCATTGTCGGCGTACAACCCGTTTCACTCGGTCTTCTCGAAGCACCAGGTCATTACGGAGCAGACATCGTGGTCGGTGAAGGTCAGCCGTTAGGAAGCCCAATCACTGGCGGTGGGCCAATCTACGGAATCTTCGGTTGCACAAAACCCTATCTTCGTTTGATGCCAGGTCGTATCGTGGGTCGAAGTATCGATGTTGATGGGAAAGAAGCATATTGCCTCACACTTTCCACGCGGGAGCAACATATTCGACGCCATCGAGCAACATCGAATATCTGTACAAATGAAACCTTGATTGCTCTCATGGGAGCTATGCATATGTCCTTACTCGGGCCTGAAGGGTTGCAACACCTCGCAACTCGAAATATGGCCGCTTCGACCCAACTGAAGCGCCAATTGTCTGAACTGGATTCGGTACATCTCCCATATGCATCTCAGTGCCATTTCAACGAATTCGTTATTGAATTGCCTGCTGCAACTTCCGAATGTTTGACCTATCTCGAGGGTGATGGCGTCATCGGTGGCTTTGACGTATCGCAATGGTACCCTGAGAAAACGAATCAAATGTTGCTCTCAGTAACCGACCAGACCACTAAGCAAGACATTGATCGATTGATTCAATCGCTCTCAAACTGGACCGAGGAGGTGAACGCTTGAGTCGTTTGTTTGATCATAATGGTGCACAAGGGAAAGGATATGCCCAACCTGCGCCACTTCTTCCGGCTTCTGAACTAAATTTACCTTCGAACATGGTAAGAAAGCAACTTCCTCGATGGCCACGTCTTTCAGAACCGGAGATGGTACGACATTACACATGGTTATCGAAACGAAACTTTGGGATCGATACTGGCTTTTATCCACTTGGATCTTGTACGATGAAACACAATCCCCGTGTCAACGAAGTCGTTGCACAACTTCCCGGAATTGCAGATATACATCCACATCAGCCTGAACATCAGTTGCAAGGTTTGCTCTCAATCTACTATGAGATGCAAGATATGTTGGCCATCTGTGCTGGAATGGATGCAGTTACATTGCAACCTGTAGCTGGTGCACAAGGTGAATTTACTGCTGTACGCTGCTTCCAAGAGTACTTCCGTCATCGTGGTGAGCATCATAGAACCAAGGTCATCGTTCCTGATTCTGCGCACGGTACAAATCCTGCGAGTGCAGCAATGGCTGGTTTCGAAATCATTGAAATTCCAAGTCAAGAAGATGGACGAATCGATCTTTCGGCACTCCGTGCTGTAGTAGGTGATGATACCGCTGCAATGATGATTACAAATCCAAACACGCTCGGTCTCTTTGAGCAAGATATCGCTGAAGCATCTGAAATTGTGCACAATGTTGGCGGTTTGATGTATTATGATGGGGCAAACTTCAATGCAATTCTTGGACGAACAAGCCCAGGACTGATGGGCTTTGACGCCGTACACTACAATCTTCACAAGACGTTTAGTCAACCGCACGGAGGCGGAGGTCCAGGTTCAGGTCCAATCGGTGTCAAGGAACATCTCGCAGCCTTCCTGCCCTCTCCTATTGTTTCACGTCGTAGTCCAACTGAATCAGAAGAGCAGCAAGCTGTTGATGATTACTGGTACACATGGCACGTTCCTGAACATACCATTGGTAAGGTTCAGCAATGGCATGGTAACGCAGGGGCTGTCATTCGATGCTGGGCATATTACCGTCGGTACGGCAAAGAACTTCGAACAATGTCTGAACATGCTGTTCTCAATGCGAACTATTTGCGTCATGCTATCCATCGTGAAGCGAAAGCTGCAGGTGTTGATCATCTCTTCGTGGATGGTGCTGACACCGTTGTTGCTAAGCACGAGTTCACATTATCATTAGGTCCTGCCAAGGAATCGCTCGGAATCTCGGCGATGGATGTTGCGAAAGGTTTGCTTGACATGGGCTACATGGCGCCAACGGTCTACTTCCCTCTGGTCGTTCCAGAGTGTATGATGATCGAACCGACCGAAACTGAATCGAAGGAAACTCTTGATACATTCGCGAAGGACTTCTGTAAGGTATTGCAACTCGATGCTGAAACTCTACACAACGCTCCGATTACAACACCTGTTCGTCGTGTCGATGAGGTGTATGCTGCACGAAATTTGTGCTTACGTCATCCATTTGATGATGAATAAGATCGTAGTGTACTCGGCTCTTGTGTGTGCTGCAACAATTCCCATGTGAGTTGTGATGAATAGACGATTAAAGCCATTCCTAGAAGGACTAATTCGATGAGAAGCATCCACCATGATGCAACAAAAGCGGTCGCCACAAGCATCGACGAGAGCATGAGTAAGCCAAGGACGGTGATACTTGGGCGAAATCGCACCAACAACTCATCACCAATTTCATTGTACGTGAGGATGACAAATTGAAACAGTCCACGATAGACCTGTATTTCTTGTCCCTTGTGAACAAGGTGCAAATCATGATGCTGATCTAAGCGGGCAAGAAATGCCTCAGAATCACATCGATACACCTGTTCCATGAGGTGTCGAATATTCATTCTTGATATAATTTCATCGCCGATATCCAACAGACAGAAGAACCCGAATCGTTTGGTCCTGACATGGTTGGGCTGTTTGTTGCAGACTGGTACCCATCCGAAGAAAAAGCAGTGATGAACATCCCTCTCTTCACATTGGCAGGTTCGCTTTTGACAATGGCCTTTCCATTACTTATGCTTCTCTCTGGGAAATACACCTCATTTGTTCCTTGGTTGACCCTCATCTCTGCTGTTCTTATCGGCTTGGCATTGTTGTCAACGTTCTCTCAACGTCGTGTGTTGATTCTTCACCGAGGTGTTCATGTTGGTGTTGTTTATTTTGCACTGGCAATCATTTTTGCATTCATGGAACAATATTCCCAATACATTGGGTTGCTGTTTTGTGTTCTCCTTTTCATCGTCACGTTCCGAGTTGCCAACAAAACTTCAGCAGGTCATGGCGTACAGTTCCGACGAGAATGGGATGCGTCCCGTCTTCTCAAATTAAACCCGAAACGTCTTGGCCACTGGAACATTGTTAATGCAAAAGCGAGCAATGGAATCATGGCTGTATCGAGAACAAGACATCAACTTGCTGTAGTTTATTGTACGTTCGACGAGGAAGGTTGTTGGCTTCACCTCGATGTCTTCTCACAGCAGATTTTCAATCTTGAAGGATTTTTGATTGAAGATGCGTGAGGGGTCATCTAAAAGAACTACCCGCGATGCGGATTAGTCATGGATGTATCTATCTTACTTGGCTCGAAGTCTGACATGCCGATCGCAGAAAAGTGCACAAAGGTGCTCGACAAATTCGGTGTAAATTATCAATTGCGTGTGGCTTCTGCACATCGCTCCCCAAAATTTGTTGAGGACATTATTCACAAAGCAGAGGAAGATGGGTGCAAAGTTTTCATCGCAATGGCTGGTCTTGCCGCCGCACTACCAGGTGCTGTTGCAGCACTTACCACGAAGCCAGTGATTGGTGTTCCATGTGGTGGTCGAGTGCCATTCGATTCACTCCTTTCGATCGTTCAGTTGCCTCCTGGTGTTCCAGCAGCAACCGTTGGTGTTGATCGAGGTGACAACGCAGGTCACCTTGCTGTCCAAATGCTTGCTCTTGTCAACGATGATATGGCACAACGCCTCGTTCAAGACAAACTCGATCAAGTTGAGCGTGTACTCCAAATGGATCGAGAAGTCAACGGCAGGGCTTGAGATGTTCGATGCGCCTGAATTTATCGAAGAATCGATTCAGCAAATGAAGTCAACCATTGACGATGTTGCCATCATTGCGTGTTCAGGTGGTGTTGATTCAACCGTCGCTGCTGTTATTGCAAACAAGGCCGTTGGTAATCTGTTGCACTGTGTCTATGTTGATACGGGTTTCATGCGAAAGAATGAGACAGAAGAAATCGAGGCAATGCTTGCTGAGCAAGGTATCAATCTGATTACTGTAAAAGCAGCTGATCGCTATTTTGAGGCACTTCAAGGTGTTACCGAACCAGAACAAAAGCGCAAGGTTATCGGTGAATTATTCATCCGAATCTTCGAAGATGAACAGAAGAAATGTGGTGCAAAGTACCTCGTTCAAGGGACCATTGCGCCCGACTGGATTGAATCGGGTGGCGGTGTTCGAGACACCATCAAGTCGCATCACAACGTTGGCGGATTACCTGAAGATATGACGCTTGAAGTCGTTGAACCTCTCCGTGAATTGTACAAAGATGAAGTTCGAGAACTTGCCCGAGAACTCGATATTATCGTAGCAGAGCGACAACCGTTCCCAGGTCCTGGATTGGCGGTGCGAACACTTGGTGACTTGACACCAGAACGTGTTGAAGTCGTTCGTGAAGCCTGTGCTATCGTTGAAGAAGAATTTGAAGCAGGTGCAGCAGCAGGAGAAATGGAACTTCCTTGGCAGTATTTTGCAGCACTCCTACCCGTTCGTTCAGTTGGGGTCCATGGCGATGTCCGTGCCTATGGGGAAACGATCGTTGTTCGTGCAGTACGAAGCATGGATGGAATGTCGGCAAGATACTCTGAGATTCCACATCACATTCTCCAGAGAATTAGTACACGAATCACCAACACGGTCAAGGGTGCTGTGAATCGAGTCGTCTACGATATTACGCACAAACCACCGGGTACGATCGAGTGGGAATAAGACGTTAATCATCGTCTTGCTCATTTTGCATTCGTTTGATGAGTTTGACCTTTTGATTATGCTTGAAATACGTATACCAATTCCAAAATTGTGCTGCAACGGCAATTGGAAGAATGAAGCAAAACAAGATGCCGAGTACAATTTCGGATACCATGTATTCACCTGATTAAGTTTGGAGATGTAGTACGCCGATTGTGGGGCTCGAACCCACGACCTTGGGATTAACAGTCCCACGCTCCACCAGCTAAGCTAAATCGGCGAGTTTGTCCACCAACATCTCCTTTATGATGGCTTCCATCTATTCAAGTCGTTGAGCAATTGGAAATTGTTACACTTTCAAGAATCCTTGAAGCAACACCGACTTGATACTCAGAGATTGTGATCGAATCTTTCAATCGTTGGAGAAGATGAATATCGAGACCAAACGGACCATCAAGCGTTAGGATTGTATCTCCTTCATCAACCTTTGAGCCAATATGTTGGTGAATTTCAATTCCAATTCCATGATCGATTTCTTCACCTTGCTTCGATCGTCCTGCACCTGCTTCGCATAGGACTTGACCTATTGCGAGGGCATCCATGTCAGCTACATAACCTGATTTTTCAGATAGTATTGCATACTGTTGAGGGGCACGTTCCAGTACGCTCCATGGTTCTTCGACGAGTTGTTGAGCCGTCATAGAATCAACACCTTGACGTTCAAGCATCATCTTGAATTCATTGAGAGCAGAACCATTTTCAATGACTTCAGAAATATCAAAACCTAGTGCAGTTGCTTGAGCATGAACAAGTTCCATGGTGTCGGCTGGCCCATGGCCTTTGAGACAGTCAATCGATTCAGCAATTT
>JASLVI010000083.1 GCA_030741455.1 Candidatus Poseidoniaceae archaeon
TGGAGCACAACATTCGACCTATGTCGGAGGACCTCATCGATTCGGATATTCGGGTCGCAAAGACGCTTCCTTCGAAATTTTATACCGATGAAAAGCGATTTCGTAAACTCCTCCAAGCCTTCAAAACGAGTTGGCAGTTTGTTGGTTCAAGCGAACAATTTGATTCTATCATTTCACCTGTTCCTCATCTTGGAGACATTCTAAACGAGCCGATGGTTCGCGTACAGGATGGTGATTCAGTACAACTCTTGTCCAATGTTTGTACGCACCGTGGAATGGTCCTTTGTCATGAGCATTCAGACAAAAAAAGCATCCAGTGCCCGTATCATGGTCGAACATTTAACCGAGATGGAACATTGAAGCACATGCCTGGATTTGAGGACGTTGTCGATTTCCCAAGCGAGTCCGATCATTTGCAATCCTTTGCTCTTGAAACATGGAATGGATTTGAATTCACTTCATTGAATGCAAAGGATTCACTTGAAGATGTTCTACGCCCTCTACAAGAACGAGTTGGTTGGTTTTTCTCCGATTTGAAATACGATTCAAGCAGAGATCGAGATTGGGACATTGAGGCCAATTGGATACTGTATGTTGACAATTATCTCGAAGGGTTTCATATTCCATACGTCCATCCTGAATTGAATGATGCTTTGGATAAGGATGGTTATTCAACGGAATGTTTCGAACATGGTGTTTTACAAATCGGTATGGCGAAAGATGGTGATGTTTGTTTTGACATACCAGAATCATCTGTTGACGCTGGAAAGAAGATTGCAGCCTATTACTGGTGGTTCTTTCCCAACCTTATGATCAACGTCTATCCTTGGGGCGTCTCGGTCAACGTTGTTGTTCCAAATGGACCTGAAACCACGACTGTCCTGTTTCGAAGCTATGTCAAGCATCCAGAACTGACTGAAGAAGGAGCGGGTGCTGAGTTGGATAAAGTTGAACTTCAAGATCAATTTGTTGTCGAAAACTGCATGAAGGGGCTTCGTTCAAATGCATACAGCAGGGGACGTTATTCTCCAACACACGAACAAGGCGTTCATCATTTTCACATGAAACTGACTCGATAGATTGCGTTGTTCTCAAAACTTCGTGTATTGCTTTCCTGAAAAAGTATGACTCTCCTCATTTTTGGGAGGTTTGCCTCTTCGGATTAAAACAATGAGTACGAATGAGATCAGAACTAGAGCAGAGATAATTACGAGGGCCCTTATTTCTTCACTCTTCTTCGATGTCTGTTCATTTTTAACCTCTATTTTATCATCGATTAAATTGTCACAACCATCGGGTAGTAAATCGAGGTCAACATCGATGGAATCGTCATGTCCTGGGCAAACATCGAACTCGTCACCTACACCATCGTTATCTGAATCAATCAAGTCATCACATCCATCGGGAATTCCATCAGAATCGATATCGATCAAGTCATTGTGGTTGTTGCAAATATCTGTTGAATCAGGGACACCATCGTCATCAGAATCAATTAGGTCATCACAACCATCAGGAATCCCATCCGCATCAACATCGACAGCATCATCAAAATTGTTGCACCGATCATCCGTATCTGAGACACCATCATTATCGCCATCGATGAGATCATCACAACCATCAGGAATCAAATCGAAATCAAGATCGATTGCATCGTTGAAGAAGGGGCATGCGTCTTCTGCATCGGAGATTCCATCGCCATCGGAATCGATTTGACTATCACTGCATCCATTCGCATAAACCGATTCTCCGACAGGCGTTGCTTGACATAGATCATCCGCATCCATAATCCCATCCTGATCGGAATCCGTCGTGCTTCCTGGACGACGTTGTTCTTCACTGCAACCATCAAGATAGACTTCTGTTGAATCTGGAGTATCTGGACAGTCATCGTTGTCATCGTAAACTCCATCAGAATCAGAATCTAAAATCGGATGGAATAAATCATCCATTGCAGATGAGATTCGCGCATCCCATCGCAACCCGTGTTCTCTTAGCCCTGCCTCGTTGAAATGGATTGTATCATACCGCCATTGCGTACCGTTGAGATCATCAGTGTAAGGTCCTGGAAACGTCAAAGGGTCATCTTCGATCACTGCGTCTTGGCCCTCGATTATCCACCCCATCTTCACAGGATCTCCATTCGGAACAAAACTTACACGGGCTACAATCCAAGGAATCTCATAACCTGCATGTTCACGGCTACCAAGAACAACCTCTCCAAGCATTCGTGCATAATCTTCCGCAGCAGTACCCCCTGCATTGCTTTCACCTTGATGCCACAAAATGGCTCTTGCTCCGTTCGGTTCTACCGCATCGAGAGCGGCACTGATTCGAGGAAACAGATCATTTTGGCTCGGAACCCATCGATCAACTGGTGTACCACCATATCCCACTGAAAGAAAACCAATCGGTACATCGTAACGACTTGCGAGAAGATCCCCAGCAACTGGCCACGGAGACCCACTGTTTCCAGTAGCTGCTGGTTGTGGATCGTATCCAAAACGCCAACCATTGGGCCCCCAAGTGCTCACTCGTGCGTCGGTAGGTGTTAGTGGAGCATCCCCTGAATTTGCAGAATTTGATTGACCTGCAACAATGAATACTTCCCCTACACCGACCGGTTCAATTGATTTTAGAGCCAATTGGTTACCGTTTTTCATGAAGCGAAGATCGAGACGATGCCAGCCGGTCGGTACCTCGATGGTGCCATAGAAATTCGAACTCAGCGGCACAGCGACTAACGCCCATTCAGATTCAAACCCAGTTTCAAGATTGATGTATCTGCCTTCGACCAAATCAGCTGTATATTCTGTTGATCCACTTACTGAGAAAATACCGTTATTGTACTCATTACGTTGAACGATTTGATGTTCATCGGGGGAATCTAATGTGATCATCAATTCCGAAGGAGTAGGGCCAGACCTGACAAGAATCGTCATGCTTTTCAGAGTATAATCCACAGCATTTGATGCAAACGTCCAATCCGGATGGCCACCCGGATCGGGGTTGTTTCCTATACCAAGGTCGTCTTGATTTGATCCGCCCCATGCATTGTAGGCGAAGAGTGTTTGACCTGACTCATAGTCGTGTATCTGCATACTCCCATAACCTGCGGAATCTACACTGTATTGAGAGTCAGCCATATCGTAAATTGAATCGTTTCCATTTGGAACGCCTAGAGAATCCTGCATTCCATAATTCGTCCCCCAGAATTCAATGACTCCCGTATCAATTGTTCCGAGGGAGGACAAGTTTTGATGGTTCGATTGAATTTCAACATCCGTCAATAATTGGTTGTGGACAATCCCTGAACTGAACGTCGGAACTCCCAACTCATCCGCTTCTGTGGTAATGCTCGGGAACGAGACAAACACCCATGTCCGAGGTTGATTCGCTCCCTCCAGTTCAAGATAGTACGCAACTCGGTCAAAAGAAAAATCAATACTTGAACTGGAATCAATCGAATAAGGAATTGGTCCGTTGTTGTATTGCGCTTCGTCAGGAATGTCCAGCTGATAGACAACCGTATACTCATCAAAACCAGTCACATCCTCTGAAAGCGTTCCTTGGACGAAAGGAGGCTCGGATAACAGTTCTTGCATTGAAGAGTTCCATGAGGAGATGACAAGCACGAGAATCAAGGAAACCAGCATTCCCTTTCGACCCATAACTCTGGGTATTCGTTGTGAGTTATAGAGGCTTATATCCAATCTCACGGGAAAAACCAATCAAAGAATTACTCTTCGAGTAGTTATGGGGACGGACGTGAATAAAGTAAATCTCGCCGAAAAATTTGCTCTTTTTTCGGAGCATTGGACGCCAAAAATTATTGCAGAATTAAACGACTACCAGATAAAAATCGTCAAAGTTGAAGGCGATTTTGTTTGGCACGACCATTCCGATACAGATGAATTCTTTTTTGTCATCGAAGGGACATTGTTCATTGAATTTGAAAACGAAACCATGGAACTGAATACTGGGGAATTGCATGTTGTTCCCAAAGGTGTTCAGCACCGTCCGTATGCACTTGAAGAATGCAAAGTGATGTTGATCGAGCCGCGAGGCGTTGTCAATACTGGGGAAGCAGAAAGCAATCTCACAGCATCCAATGATGTTTGGATTTGAGAATTTATTCTTCCTCGTTCTTGATTATGGTTTTCCTCTCAAATCCAAATTCAGTCTCTTTTTCTTCCAAGGCATTTCGTAGAACAAGGCCGTGATATACCTTGATTTTTCGTTCCTTAACCATCGCATTAATCGTCGATTCGATTTCAATAAGTTCGACGTATGAACCAGCATTTTCAATTGTTTTTAAGCACTTTTTGTATTCACCTCGTCGTGCGAAAAAGATTGCAAAATAAATTGGAACCAAAAGGAGCGGTATAACCAACTCTTCGAACACAATTTCACTCAATGCAGATAGTGAAATTTCAAAGCTTTCTGGATCGTACTCACTTGTAAATGAATTCCCAGTTAGTCCTCCACGATAGAAGAATCCAGTATTCATGCCCATGTACATGTTGAACGGGGTTGATTCGGCGTCATACACCCCTGATCCACGATCGAGTTCAACATCATCGGGCCAACCATCGTTATCGTTGTCATCATCCAAGACATCCGGAAGTGTATCCTTGTCCGAATCGAGCGGAGTTGATGCGGCATTGTACGGATCATAGAGAATTGTACCTGAGGACGCTGCACGTTCCATCTCGTTTCGGATTCCGTCGCCATCAGCATCATCATCGTACTCATCCGGCATGAAATCTCCATCAATATCTGAACATCCTTTCAATCGAATCTTGCTCTTTCCGTAAATGAATGGACAGTTGTCTGAAAGCGGATGTAACCCTTGGTCGGCATAACCATCTCCATCTGAATCGGACCAAATCCCTTCATCTTCTGGCCACACATCAACATCATCGTTCACATCGTCACCGTCCATGTCCTCATCGATGTTATCTCCAAGACCGTCGCCATCCAAATCTCGATGCTCAGAAGCATTGGTTGGAAAGGCATCAGCACCCATCGACTCGTTCCAATGTTCATCAGGATCGGACCATCCGTCACCATCCGAATCTAGACAACCAACTCGGTCCTCGGTTGAATCTCCTGAAGCACATTGATGCGTCGTCTCATCTGCATAGGCAATCGGCATGAGCATACAGAATACAACGAAACTGGTTATCAGCATACGATGTTTCATGCCTTTTGATTCGACCTGTTGTATATTGCCTTTTGGAAGACCAGAAGGGAAAACATTTCAATAGCAATGGCGCTAGTTGGTAGCATGATGAAGACCAACCTCTCATTATTGATCGTACTTCTACTCATTTCGACAAGTTTTGCCGGATGTACGTCTGATGATTCAGACGAGGTGAAAATTTTCCCGCAATTCTCAAGCGTCGCTGATGATGGAGAAACCTACAACAATGCTCGTATGTCTGGATCACCGTTCATTGTCATGTTCTCTGCTGAATGGTGTAATAATCCATGTCACACGTCGATGTTCACGATTTGGGAAGCAATTCCAGAACTTTCTGTTCTTGTCCTGTCAACCGATCCTGCAGAAAATCCTCAAGGCATCACCTTACAAGATTGGCATGATGCAGCCAATGCATTCGACGACGATGACGACACTGGTGAATCAGGCGTAACACTCACCACCTATGCGTTCATGAAGGGTGTTGAGGCTGGAGAAGAACTTGACATAACCTCTCCTGGAACGGTCATGTTCGTCAATGCAGAAGGCGAGATTATGGCAACGAAAGTTGGTATTCTTGAAGAGCCTCAAGAGGTTCTCGACCTTTGGGAAACAGCGCAATAGTTGTGAAGTGTGAACCGAACACCTCATGAAACAGGGCATAGTGGCCAAGACATGGTCTTCACACACGACATGGCAGACTGGCTAAGTTTCAACATCGATGAGGATTGGCTCGAAGAAAACATCTCGTGGAAGGATTTCGGAACCGGCGTCCGCTTAGGTAAACTCAAGCGTGAAGACAAAACATCATTGGTTCTTTACGAAGCACAATCCGAAGTCGAAGTGGATGCATTCATGCCACACAGCCATCCTGGTGGCGAATGTTACGTCGTCCTCGAAGGTGAAGTCTGGGATGAGGATGGAACCTATCCAACTGGTTCGATCGTATGGATGGACCCAGAATCAACACACACACCAAAGACGCGTGGTAAGACACTCATCTTGGTACTCTGGCCACAAGGGGTCAAAGCTGCTTGACTTATGCTTCAGTTGTTGGAGCGGTTTCTTCCATGTTCCAGCCTAGTAGGCCTGTTAGTGCTGTCATGCCCCAGAAAAACAACGGAGGAATGAGCTCAGGGGAGAGTTTCCATTCGACGTTCTCGGT
>JASLVI010000084.1 GCA_030741455.1 Candidatus Poseidoniaceae archaeon
GCGGATGTTCAAATCGATGAAGTCCACACTTCAACCTTGATTCGTGCACAAATGACGGCAATGCTTGCATTAAGCCAGCACAATAGCGGAAAAACACCGGTCTTGCAGTATGTTGACACTGGAGATACGATGAGTGAGAATGAGCAGAAAATGGTTGAATGGTCGCAAATGCATGACGATGCGGACGATTCAAACACTCTTCCAGTCTATGTTTCATGGCAATTAAACGAGCGAATGTATGGCGATCTTCAAGGAATGAACAAGCAAGAGACTCGAGATAAATTTGGAGACGAACAAGTCAAGATTTGGCGCCGTTCCTATGATACGCCACCGCCCAATGGAGAAAGTCTTGAATTGACCGCTGCTCGTACAATTCCTTATTTGGAATCCGTTTTGTTGCCTCGATATGAGCAAGGTAAGAATTTGTTTGTTGCTGCACATGGGAACTCGCTTCGAAGTATCATTATGCATCTTGAAGGATTAAGCAAAGAGGAAGTTCTAGGATTGGAAGTCCCGACAGGTGTTCCGATGATTTATGAATTACAAGATGGACAATGGAAGCGTACAATGGGATGATGTCATGCTTCTCGATTGGCGCTTCGATGGTTTTCCAGGACGCGTACTTTGGGTTGACCTCACTCTTGGGACCGCTGAACCTCGAGAAATCCCCCATGATTGGCTCATTGAATCAATGGGTGGAAAGGGACTTGCCACACGTCTCTTGGTCGAATGGGACACAACAGATTATGATGCTGCGATGGCACTCAAACATCCTGTTCTGGAACGTGTTGATACGGCGCGACACCCGACGAATCCTCTCATTTTCATGACCGGTCCGTACCAAGCCAGCACGGTGGGATCATCTGGCAGGGCTGTTGTTGTCACGCGTTCACCATTGACGGATGTCTACATTGATACCTACATTGGAGGAAACATTGGGCATGCATTACGTCAAGCAGGTTGGGACGGACTCTTCATCACAGGTGCATCGAATCATCTCTGTCGTCTTGAGATTGTTGATGGATATGCACAGTTGCATGATGCGACCGAACTGTCAGGTATGACTACGTGGCAGGTTGAACAAACGCTTGAAGGAAAAGGCGAATGTCTTTCCATCGGCCCTGCTGGAGAACATGGTGTTCGAATTGCGAGCCCGCTTACGGCTGGTCGACGAGCTGCCGGACGAGGCGGAACAGGTGCAGCCTTTGGCTTCAAGAAATTGAAGGCGGTAACGGTGAAATCGACATCGAAAGAAAACGTTCGATTTGCAAGTGAGGCGAGTCTTAAATCGGCTGTGAAGATTCAACGCCAGGAAATGGGGTTACGTCGACGTTCGGGCGACCCATTCTACGCATTTGGTACGAGTAGAGGGCCAATTTATGCGTCTGAAAACGGACGGATGCCGACTGCAAATTACAGTTCAACCAATGCGATGATTCCAAAATTCTCTGAATTGAAAGTCAGTGGTGGGCAAGGAGGTGTCGTTGCTTCTGATGGTTCACCTGTGTCCATCACGACCGAACTTGATGCACATGAATTGTCAGGGGAGCATTGGCATGAATCTCTTCCTGATGCGAAACAGTCCGCATGTTGTGCTCCATGTCCAATAGCGTGTGAGGCGGCCGACCGACCAACCATCGATGGCGAAAAAATCCGAAAGCGACCGATTCATTTGAATCGAGTTGATCGACCTGAATACGAAACATTGGCGATGCTCGGTGCAAATTTAGGACTGACAAGTTCACTTGATGTGATGGACGGAAACGATGCCTGCAATCGTCTTGGTATTGACACGATTTCGGGTGGAGCAGCACTGTCCATCGTTTGTGAACTCGTTGAACATGGTTGGCTTCCCGAGGATTGGACCGATCATTTTCATGCACCCTTCGACTTTGGCCGTTACAAGCAAGGTGATCGGGTTCCTTGGCAATTTGGAATTCCAGAGTTACCGCCACTTGCACTTGCCATGCTTGCGAATTCCCAGCCCGGTGTTGATAGCCTGTTTTCTGTTCTTGCAGCGGGTGCTGTGGCCTTTTCAGAGTATGTTGAGAAAACAACAGGCCACCCAGCGACCCGCTTGACTGCGCATTGCAAAGGTCTCGATCTCCCTGCATGGGATCCTCGCGGAAAACGCGGGAATGCGATGGCTTACATGACGGCAAATGTCGGTGCTTCTCATATGCGTGCTGGATACAAAGAACCCACGGGTTTGCCAAATTCATCAGCCATTGATTTGATGGAGGAATTGATTGAAAGTCAGAATAGTATCGTGATTCGTGATTCAATGATTTTGTGTGCTTTTGCCAAAGGAGCAACGCCAGATAGCGTCATGGTCGATGCTTGGAATGCAATCACAGGCGATACAGCCTCGTGGGCTGACCTGATGCATCGAGCGAGAATTCAATGGAATCTTGCCCGCTCTTGGAATGTTGAACATTGGGATCGTCTTGGTATGACTCCTATGGAAACCGATTTACTTTCATGGCGTTTGCGAAGGGAACCGATTCCGGCTGGAGTGGCTGCAGGCATGGTTTCTTTTGTTGATGATGATGATGAAAAAGCCTGCATGGAGAAATACTATTCATTAAGAGGATGGGACATCTATGGCAGACCATAAAAGAGGCCTCACATGAATACGACGATTAGCAAAGCAGTCTTGCTCGCTATCTTATTGGCTTCACCATGGTTGATGGTTCAAGCATGGATTTTCATCGCGGCACAGGACGAAACCATTTCTTCAATGGAAACCTGTCCAGATACAAGCGCAAATTGTGCCCATCTAGGTGGCGATGCAAACTATCGAATGGATGCTCAATCGACGACAATTGAACGTTCAATGGATGCTGTTCGTATTGATTTGTCGAAGTACGTCTCCGAATATGACTGTGAGATTTTGGAGGAGGAGATATCAGAATCAACATATTTTGTTCACTTTGTTGAGCATACATCATTTTGGCAGTTTCCAGATGATGTCTTGGTCATGATCGAAGTTATCGATGAAGAATCGGTTGAGATTGAACTTCATTCAGAATCACGCATAGGCCTCGGTGACATGGGCATCAACCCCGAACGTCTTGAGCGAATCTACAATCAACTTGCTGCTTGAGGAAGTTCATCCCATCCGTACGGATAACCGCTCTCATCGATAAGAAGAACGTTCACGCCAAGGCCTGATTTGTGGAAGGCAATCAATTGAATGTCGTGAATCGAATGACCTGTTGGAGCAACGCCAAGCACTGGAAGTTCTTTTCTTGAAAACCAAGTACGTTTCGTTTTTGTTGCATGTTCTGTTCCCAAACTACGACGGGTTCCATCAACATCATCAAACCATGGAAGGGGGCCTTCTGGGGAAAATCGCAACCCGAGAATCATGTCAACACCGGTCGTCTCCTGGGCAGCATCTGTATCAGCGCCGCTTGGAATCGCTGGTGCATTGGGATGGGTATGCAACCAGTGCGTGAATCGTCCGGCCCTTGAACCACGCTGGCCTGAAAATAAATCATCGGTCCATTCTTCGGGCAGATGATGAACTGAATAGGAATCGCCTCGATTCACGACATGGGCTTCTTTGATGGCATACCCCTGTCCTCCGAATAAATTTGAAACATGTTCTTGTCCTTCAAACATGGCCTCAACTTCTTCGATATGCTTTCGATCAGCATCAACATCGAGCCCGACCAGAATTTCGTCTGGTAAGGACTGAAGTGCCCAAACGACAAGCTCACGAAAAATGGGTCCGGGAAGATGCAATTGTGCAGCATAAGCATGCCTCATCGAGTAGGATTCAGCGTTGTAGGAACGCATTGCTTCGACCAACCAAGACTCGACCACATCATTCCCATTGCATCATCCTTCATCAAAGGACGCTTGTAGGAGAATCCTTGAAAACTCTTGAGTGAGTAGGGTTTCCAATGGCGAAGAAGAAGCGAGGAGGGTTTGGCCGTTTCCTTGGCGCCCTCACCGGTACGCCATACGAACGTCTTCTCAAGCAGGTTGAGAAACTCTCGAGTGAACATGCCAATGATGAACGTAAACTCGGAAAAGCGCTCAAGAAATTGGTTGACGTTGTTGGCACTGCCTATGAGGAAGAAGAAATTGATGAGGATGAGCATGACCTCGTCATCGAAGCTATCGAAGAAGCAGACCCGAAAGGTCGCTCATTCCCTAAATTTGCTGAAGAGGACGCATTCTATGCAAATGATGCTCCCGATGCCCCCGACCTCAACCTTGGTAAGCGTAAGAATTTGGATGACCTCATGTCTTCTTCAGGTAAGGAATTCACAGGTAGTTTTGGTCGTGATGAATTTGATGAGTTCAAGGCTCGAATGACGGAGGACTTCTATGCAGATTCTGATGAAGCCATACAAGCAGGCGATCACCAAGCAACAATTCGAACCGAGAATCGTGTCTTTGCCGATGAGGAAGATGAACTCCAGAATGTGAAAGCAATGATTTCTGAAGAGTCTGGGCTTGAAGACCCAAATGCAGTCGAAGAAGAGGAAGAAGAATCCTTCGAAGACGATGAAAACTATTCCATCGACGAGGATGGAACCGAATGGTTCCAGGATGACGACGGCTACTGGTGGTATCGACCTGATGGTGAACCAGATTGGTTGCCTTGGGAAGAAGATGAAGATTGACTGAGTCGATCTACAAGTGGCATTCAACGCCTACTGCTGACGATTCTTCTGGGATAGGTTGTTGCTCCCACCATGGTGGTGCACAGAACCAAGCCTCATGGTCAACAGGCCGGTCAATTAGTGGTAGGCCAATGGTTCCGCCTTCGATGGAAAGCCCTCCAAGGATATTGGTTGCACATGGTCCTGGAAGGTAATCTTCACCAGTTTCTGTTAATTCAATTCGCAAGGAATGGCCGGCTGGAACGATCACATCAAGTGGATTGAATTCCATCAACATCGTATAGGATGAAAACGGTGCGACTGGATTTGCATCGTATCCACCGTCTCTGTAACGGATATCCATGGTCGCATGACCGAGTCGAAGATTGATCGTATCATCGTAGAGTGTAGCAAAGATTTGACCACCATTGCAGGCTTGTGTTGCAACGTCGAGATGCAACGTTGGTAATCCGGAAATATGGAGTCCATCTTCGTAGACTTGACTCGTAAGCGTCACAGAACCTCCAAGACCATTGACGACACCATCTCCATTCCATTCCGTGCCAATTTCTTCCATTTGCCAAGTCATGTCTTCAGGAGGCCAGGTTTCCTCAACGTGCCATTGACCATCCTGTGTTTGAATCTGAACCATTGGTTCGGGTTCATCACCAATACCCTTGAGATAATATTCGAACCAAACATACAACTCAACAGCCCAATCCATCCGGCTCATGTTTGGATAGGCTTCAGCACCATAGCCACTGCTGAGTTCACTGTGTCGGTCAGGTTGATCCGCATAGTTGTGCGCCCACTGTCCAGAGATGGCGCGGGCATTGATTCCAGCATCTCGCATGAGTTGGTAAGTTGGGAAGGCATGGTATGGATCGACGTTCCAATCTTGAAGACCCCAGACCAAATACACACTACCTCGATAGTTTTCCAACACATCAGGAAGATGACGACGCTCATCCCAATAATCGTTCCATTCCGCTCCACCAAACTCAGCAAATGCATAGGTTGTCCAAGGATTGAGTGGGCCAACAAGATCGTCGGAACATACCCGCATGTCATCGGTGGTTAGATCGAACGTTGCTGCTTGATAGGCAGCATCGTATCCTAAAGCACGGAACTCAGAGGAACCGTTTCGATAGAACATTTCTTGCACACCGATGGATCCTGAAATTGGAACGATGGTTTTGAGATGTTCACTTGGCTGTTGTGCCGCTTCCCAATTGGTCGTACCCGCATAGGACTTACCCATCAGCCCAACATTTCCATTTGACCATTCTTGCTTACCAAGCCAATCGACGACAGCTTGGATTCCTACTTGCTCGCCAAGGCCTTTCACATCTTGACAGTGCGTTGATTTCCCAGTTCCAAACGTACTTGCTTGGGCAAGAGCATAGCCATGTGGGACAAAGGTATCGTAAACCCATTGACCCACACCTCCATCAGGAATTGTGTTTGGATTTGAATCAGCACCTACTCCTGGCATTCCTTCGCCACCAAAGTCGTAGTAAGGATGAATGGTCATAATCACAGGTACCTTCGCACCATTTTCTACCGAATCTGGAAGCCACAATGCGACATGCATTTTTGCTTCGTCAGGATATCCAGCATCCTGTTCGGATGCTGGTAGGTCAACGGTGATGAAATGCTCTTCGTAAGGCAGAGGTTTCATTTCCCCTTGGACAGGAAGTTGCGCCCTCGACTTGTTCATCGGTAATTCCATT
>JASLVI010000085.1 GCA_030741455.1 Candidatus Poseidoniaceae archaeon
CGAGGTATCCTCTGAATCTCAGATGAATCCGAAACTGTCTGCCATCTGTGCAAAGGTGTAAATCATGATCGGAACCAAGATGATTCCCATACCATGGCTTCTTCGAATTCCGATACGCGGAGGCATCATTCCGAGGATAGTTCCAACAATAAGAACGCCAATGCCCACGAATCCAGTCGATAACCAAACCAAAGCGGTGACGAAGATAATCACGCCCATAACCATCGATTGGAGAGGAATGGCTGCGTGCAGACGTAGCATTCCCTTTCCAACAATCTTCATAATCGGCATCGCCATAATTCCCGCTGCGAGTGTTACAGCGAGTAGACGAACAAAATCTGCAGTGGGTTGTGTTGAATTCCATGTTTCAATCGGGTACATCATCTTCAAGGCCAATGTGGCTCCAGATCTGGATCGTCCAATGATGTATAGGAATCCAAGAACCATGACCGTAACAGCAGTGTTCACTGCGGAAAGGATAGCGATGACTTCCAAATCTTGCTTGGTTTGCGGCCCTTCGTAACCTTCTTCGGCTTCTGCAACAGCGATTTCAAGGAGTTCTTCATCACTCAACTCTGTTAATCGACGGGTTTCCCAATCCATTCCATAGCCTTCTTTTCCTTGTACCTTTGCGGCGACGTTTCGCCCACCCATAACAAGAACAGTCGCCTGCGATGCTGTCATTCCAGGAAGAACGCCCATGCTTGCACCTGCTACTGCAGACCAGAAACAGGGTGCAATCAATGGTTTGACAGGTGGGAGATCCCAATTCTCCTTTTGTGGAGGCAAATGACTTGTTGTTGCGTAAATGTCGAGGAGGTTTGCGATGCCGAATAAGCCTGCCAAACTTGGTAAGAGAAGTGATGGTGAAGGCATGCCGACGGGGCTATCAACGGGTAATTCAAAGACAGCCCAGCCGTAGAGTCCTGCCAACAAAAAGAAGACGGTAGCAGCAACAAATCCTGCCAATCTGCTATCCTTTCCGAGTCGTTTCCCAGTTATTTTCTGAACCCATTTCGGCCAATCCAAACGTGTGGTTTCTGTAGCGAGTAGGAGGAGTGAAATAACCAACAAAATGACAGGAAGCCAATCTCTCAAACCGTTGTACCAATTTAGTTCAGGTCCAAAGGCGATACGAGCAACAACGATGAGTGGTAGAGAAAGAAACAGACCTAATTGTGAACCACGGGCAGACCATGCAACTCCACGCGCAGCATTCCCTGCCAACAACATCCGATGGCCGGGTAAGAGTGACAGCGCAGTATCTCCATCAGGTGCCCCTATGAGTGCTGAAGGAATGTAGTTCAAGAAGGTGTGAACAGTTCCAGTAGAAACGATGATTGCTGCGACTGCTGAAAGTGGAATCCCCAATTCGAGCAACCCAGGCGAGAGTGCCAAGAGGATCAGTGCAACATTGTTGACGTGGAAACCAGGAATCAGTCCAGTAAGAGAGCCCAGGAAGACACCAAAGAACAGGGCTCCGAGGAGCCACCAAAGTTCGTAGAAGTATGCTTCGAGCATGAAATCACCTAGGATTGGTCGATGTATTCTTGGCGATCATTGATTCCATCACCATCGCTATCGTCGTTGTTTGAACTTGTTCCGAAAGCGGACTCAAGAGCATTACTTAATCCGTCATTATCGTTATCATCAACATCTGCATCGTTGAGTGTGTACACCATCGTCAAAGAATTCGAATCTTCTACTTGACGCAATCGGCCTTCCCATGTCATTGCAGTTCCAACATGAAGTTCATCCAAACCGATACAATTGTTGACGGTTGAAAGGAGAATACGTTTGTCACTGCCTGGTTCAGAAAGGTACCACGTGCCGTTGTCTTCAACAGCTAAGCCATTGATTCGGACGATCTTGTTCTTGTCGTAACCCCAATTGGTTGCACCATCAGACCAAAGGAGATTCATTGGGTTTGCTTTTTGTCCTTCCGAATATTCATGGACAAGAAGCTCTGCACGCATGTTTTCATCATCCCATGAAACTGAAACGTTGGCGACAATGGCCTGTCCCGCTTCGAGCCAAGATGAACGTGGACCAGGAATCGTGACTGCAATGCTTGTCCATCCTGGTGTGTATCCAGCGGAGTCCACAAAATATGCACCTTCATCTTCGACACTTGGCTCAAGTGCGTACTTCATGTAGGCAGACACAACGTAGCGTTTTGAAGTATCTTGCAATGCTGCACTCGGATCGGCGCTGAGAAGAAGCAAGAGATCATCGATGCTCGATGTTGCAACGAGATCAGCGTTTGCTGCACCCCCTTTGTCAAGACACCACGACGATATTGCAGTGTTCCAAACCAAGCGGCCACGCATCTGTACTCCCAATCCCTCAAGCTGCTCAGCACTCTCGAGGTCTTCGTCACTTGGAATGACACATAGTGGAGAACCAGCCGAACCTGTTAACCACCAATCCTCGCTCTCATCGATCGATAGTATACCTGCAACATCAACGGTACTTCCTGCTTGGTACATCCAGGTAGATTGCCCAGCCCAGTCGAGCAGCGGTATTTCGACAGGATGGTTTCGGTCAAGGTCAATCTCTGGTCCTTGAACATGAATGCTCCATCTCAAATCCCGCTGCTGATAGGATAGAATGCCTTGGACGGTGACTTTTGACCCAGATTCAATCCATTCTCCTGTTGAGGAGTGCATGATCATGTGCATTTGATGTTCCGAGTTGCCGTAGGATGGGTGGTCGCCAAGGTAGGCGCTGTTGAATGTTACATCAGGAGCGATTGATTCGGATAAAAATCCAGTCAAACGAATGACTTCACCCTCGTAGGACTGCGGGTCCAGTGCAACATCAGATATTGACAAAATAGGTGCATCGGGTATATCTTCATCGTCCCAGTTCATTGCTCCTGCGCCAAGCGCTTGGAGCCACATACGTCCCTCGTATTCGATGACATCTCCAATGATGGTTACATTTGTTCCAATAGGAGGAAGTTCAGCTGGTCGATACCAGCGCAATTCAACAACGCCTGTGCCATCATCGATAATCGCATCAAGGCGGTCGTCACCTGAATTGTAGGGGTCTTCAACCCATGAGATCAATTGACCTTCGACTTTGACAACCTCGTTGATGTAATCGGTGAGTTCATCGACTTCAACTGTGGAAGGTTCACGAACCATGGCGTACCAGTTAAGGGTTGCAACCAAGAACAACGAAATAGCAAACATAACCCACAATCGCGGACCGTTCGTTTCAGGATCGTCAGTCGATAAACGAGCAAGGAAGCCCTTCAGACCATCTGCCATGTTACATCCTCATGGCTCTTAATGAATATCTCTTCCCATCCAGCCCTATCGAAAGAGATGCTTTGAAATGGAAGGCAAGAACAGGATTCTCTATGCGAGACCGTGTCATTCGTGATGAAATCCATCGCGACGTCTTGGTACCTGCTCATCATGCGCGCATTATTGATACGAATGAATTCCAACGATTGAGGAACATTCAACAACTCTCAACATGTGAATTTGTCTTCCCTTCTGCAACGCATACTCGATTTGCACATTCGCTCGGGGCTTATTTTCTTGCAGGTGAATTAACATCCTCGCTTCAGGAGGTCCAACCTGGGTTGCTTTCGGATTCCGACGCCGAACTCGTTCAAATCGGGGCACTCCTTCACGATATTGGACACCCTCCCTATTCGCATCTGTTGGAAACACCCGAAGTTTTTGCGACGTTTCACTCCCACGAACATTGGGGAAGAATCCTTCTTGAAAGCGAAGATTCTGAAATTGGGAAGGTCCTCGCAGATGTTCTCGGAGATGAACGAAAACAACGACTCTTTGCGCTCCTTGATGGTCAAAATGAATGTAATGGAGAGCCAATTGCTCCATTTTTGAAAGAAATAATCAGCAGCCAATTGGATGTTGATCGTATGGATTACATGATTCGTGACCAGGCGAATACTGGTGCCCAAATCGGAGGATTTGATAGTGCCCGTGTCATCCGTGCATTACGCGTTAACAATGAAGGGCGCCTCTATGTGAAATCATGGGGATTGCCTGCGATTGAAGCATATCTTGTCACAAGATATCACATGTACAACCAGGTCTATTTTCATAAAGTGAACATGTTGACGCAATCATATCTCGTTCGTATGCTTGCTCGAGCTCGAAACTTGGCAATGCAAGGCCTCCTTGAGTTGGATGGTGAAATCCAACACATGCTTCTCAATGAATCACTGTCTCCTGAGCAATATGCTTCATTGAATGATTCCCATATCAAGGTCGCAATGGGGCGATTTGCAACACATAGTGACGAAATCTTATCTGGCTATGCCTCTCGACTTCTTGCTCGAAGAGATTATCACAAGTCACTTCGCATCCCCTCTCTAACAACTGAGATGTTTGCAACGGTTCAAGATGATGTAGCATCATATCTTGCAAAGAAAGGTTTCGATCCATTGCACGACCTGATTACTGCTTCGATTCGAAAGCGAGGGTACATGCCATATGAGCAGGGAATTATTCTTGAAGACGGACGCGACGCTGCTGAACATTCACCGTTGATCCGTTCACTAACTCAATCAGAGGAACGCATATTGGTTTTCGTGCCTGAAGATGTACGCAATGAATGTGAAGCAATGGTCCGAGCCAAAACAAAACCTGCACAGTCTTCTTTGTCAATGTTTGATTCGGCAAACTCATGAAGGTCCTCCGTGCAGGGTCAACAAGGGCCTGTAGCTTAGTTGGTTAGAGCACCCGGCTCATAACCGGGCGGTCAAGGGTTCAAATCCCTTCAGGCCCATTCTTTTCAAGGATATCAGGGGCACTTTACGACACAATGGTTATGAGGGTCGATAGGGTGGGTGAAGACAGTGAGCACGATGTCAACCCGTAAGAGCACCTTTGCCGTTCTACTGATTTACCTCGCATCTTTGTTGTTAGTGGCTGTACCAGCTCAAGCACAACAAATTGTCCCAACTGCTGCAGTATCCATTACGTGCCAGCCTGCTGAAATCAAGGTCGACGTAAAACCTGGTTCAACCCTCGTTGGTTTCACGACATGTACCGCTTCGAACCCAACGAATTACATTGAAAAGGTCGCCCTTTCGGTCACATCCGATGGTTTGGCAGCAGCAGCTCCGGGCGATATTTACATTGGCGGTAATGGCGAGGAAGATTTCCAGGTAGTCGTTCGTGCTCAACCGTTCATGACGATGCAAGCACGTCAACTCTCTGTCACTGGTACCGTTCAAGAAATTAGTGGCTTGCCACCTGCGAACGTTGCTACCTCCGGTGCCTCGATGATTGTCTCAATCACACAATTCGCTCTTCTCCAAGTCGAAGCCGTTGAGCCCTTCGTTCAATTGATGCCGAAGACTGACAAGGACTTCGAATTCAAGGTATACAACCTCGGAAACCAATACGATTTCATGAACGTTGGAGTCTCAGAAAGTTCCCGTGAATCTCTTGAAGATGCAGGTTTCAACATCAACATCCCAATCAGTAAGGTAAACGTCGAGCCAATGGTTGCTCCAGCAAAGGTTCGAATCCAAGTTCGAACGCCAAAGACGCAAGGATGGACTGATGCATATCACACACTGGACTTCTATGCAGAGTCCGACTTTTCTTGCAAGAATGGCGGTTGTGATCGTGAATCTCAGATGATCACAATTTACGTTCGTGGAATCTATTTGCCAGGTTTCGAACTCATTCCTGCCCTCTCAATGGTTGCGCTAGCCGCAGCAGTGGCTGGGCGGCGATTCATCAATGCCGAAGATGAAGAAGAAGAGTGGCGTGAAGCCGCTCCGGGGCTGTAACCAGCAAATTAACTGAAATCTCTTCCTTGTTGGGGTTGGGTTCATAACCTATCCATGCGAGGGTTCTATGAGTTGAGAATATGAGTGGACTCTTGAGTAAGGCTAGTGCAGCAGAAGAAACAACACAACAAGAACCAGTTGAGCAGGAATCGAAGGTTGAAGCCGGCCCACTCGCTCAATCCAGTGATGGGCCAGATATCTCGACCATTCTAACCTCCATTGGTTGGGCTGTCATCGTCGTCGGGGGACTCCTTTCACTTCAAGGCGGATTTTGGGGCTTGATTGTCGTCCTCGTCGTTCTCGTTATCGGTATTGGTGCGCTTTATGCTGGCCAAAACATGTCTGAGGATGGTGTTGATCCTATGAAAATGGGAGTGGCGGCTGCTCTTGCAATTCTTCTTGCAGCAGGCCCGTATGGTGTTTCGTTGTTCATGCCTGACAGTGGTTCGTTCGGGATAAGTGACCTCGAACTCAAAGAAGATTCAGATGAGATTTCGTTCCGTGTCATTGGTTCAGCAAGTTCAGTCGAT
>JASLVI010000086.1 GCA_030741455.1 Candidatus Poseidoniaceae archaeon
AGAAGGTTGCGAAAGCATTCGCCTGTGGTGCAATCAAATCGATGCGTCCTTCAGCAAGTTGGATCGAGAGGAAGATAGCAACAGCTGCACCTATGATCGCACCAGGTACAACACCCATGATGTTTCCTTTCGAAATGTGATACGGACGGTTTCCAATGTAGAGGCTGTTCTTGTAATCACCAATAACTGTTCCAGACATCGAAATCGCAGAACCAAAGACCGTCGTTCCAACAAGTCCGAGCAGAACAGCATCTTGTTTATTCAAGCCAAGAGCCGCATCGAAGTTGAGGAAGATTCCAAGCAGCATTAACAGGACAATGAACGATGTTCCAGAGACTGGTTCGATACCTGTTTCACCCATGACACGGACAGCGATAGCGCCCAAGAGGAACGTGGTCAGGATGAGGACCGTAGCGAAGATTATCGCAGCTGCAATAGGGAAACCGCCAACCCAGAAGATGAGAATCATGGAGAGGAAGGTCAGACCCATGAAGATTGGAATATGCATCAAAGGCCATTCATACCAGCCTTTTCCTTCCATGTATTCTTGTGAACCTTCTCCTTTGAACGCTGCACCAATGTCCTTGAAGATGTTGGCAAATGTGCGCCACATCTTTGCGAGACCGAACATTCCACCACCGACAATCGAACCTATAGCAATGGTTCGTACCGTCTTTGAGAAGGCAATCATTTGCAGTGCTTTAGCTCCATCTTCAGCATAGTACTGAATCGGAACGTTGGCCTGATATTGGGCGTCATAAACAGGGAAGTTGAGGAACACAGCCAATGGAACGAGAATAAACCAACCCACAAGCGTACCGAGATTGACCAAGAACGCAACTCTGGTCTTCATGAACCAACCAATCGCAAACATCGAAGGTGTCAGTGCAACACCGACATACGTGTATGCGAATGGATTCCAAGCGGTCTCTTCAGACCTCTGCGTGTACTTCTTGGAAGAGCCATCTTCGTAAATTCCAGCAGGTTGGTGTATCTTCCCTGCGCTGTAAAATGATGCGAGACCAATGTCACCAACATGCAGAGTTTCAGCAAGATAGTCCATGACCGAGAGTTTCTTGTCCGAAAGCCAAACAATAGGATACTCGATCAAGAACATACCAATCATGGTAATTCCCGTCCATAAACCGATGGTTTTCAGCGATTCACGAGCGTGTTCAACCGCTCCAGTATTGACATCAGAAGCAATGTCCAACATCTTCAACGTCGCTTCAAAACCAGGAAGTGGCAATGGATCTTCAACCAACCACACACGTCTGAAGATGATGAAGTACATCACGCCCAGGAATCCAGCGAACATCGATGCTACGATGGCAATAAATGCCAGTCTAAACGCTTCGCCATCTTCAAGGGTAATCAACGGACCATCAGCTAACGAATACTGGGCTTTCGATGCCAGTAAGAAGATTGCAGGGAATGTAAAGATGAACCCTGTTGAAGCGTGTGTTGCTCCCGTTGTTGCTGACGTAGCAATATTGACCTCGGAAGGCGACCACTTCAGTGCCATTCCAAGCAGATAAGCGATGTACCAAGCAGCAGAAATTGCCAAACCAAGTTTCAAACCTATGTAAGCAGTAACACCTGAGAAGATCGCACCAATCGCAATACCAATCATGACTTTGGAAGGTGACCAGTGGGAAACTTCGAAGGATTCTTCAAGATTTTTCTCCTCAAGATACTGTTCGAGTACACCGGTATTGAGATTGTTGTACATCTCATCATCAAGCCATGTCAACGAACCATCTTCAATTGCCTTGAGACCCTTTGCAGTGACCGGTTGGCGGTATGCTGAGCGTTGAACTGTTGAATCCGAACCAGATTTCTCGTCCATAGTGTACACTCCCCGATGTTTCTTGGTATCGCGTACACTTGAATACAGTTGCCCTTGTGTGGTTCGGAATTTCCTTCAAATCCGTAGGGTTTATTCATACCGATTGCGATGGTACATTATGAGCGGAACAACCGGAGGAGCAAAACTGTCTCGACTTGCAGCCCAAGACTTGAACGATGATGGACGTATCATCAACCTCGTTATAGCAGGCTCAAGTCGATTTTATGACTATTCAGTCATCGAGGAAATATTGGATCAATGGATCGAAATCGAGGGCTACCCTGACCTCATCATCGTTGGAGGAGCGAGTGGTGTCGATTACTTGGCTGAGCGATGGGCTACGAACAATCATGTTGAATTCGTGATGTTCACTGAATTCTGGGACAAGCCGAGACCTGGTTTGGAAGATTCTGGCCGAAATGAAGCACCTCTTGAACTAACCGAGAAACTCCTTTCGGCTGCAACACATGTTCTAGCCTTTTTGAGCAAGGAAAGCAAATGGACCAAGGTCGTTGCAGATGAAGCGAACCAACGAGGCATTCCAACATATGTCCATCACTTGGACGAGTCTGATTGAGACATTTTGATGAATCGGGCTGGAATACCACCCCATATTTCACCATCAGGAATTACCTTTCGCTTCGGAAGAACGGCACGATTTCCTAGGATGCAGTTCTCTCCAATACGGGCACCAGGACCAACCATGGTTGCTCCTCCAACGGTGGAATTCTTTCCAACAACAATCTTCTCAAGAACGATGTTCCCTTTCTCAACAAGATGTCCATTCAAGGTAGCCCCTCCTCCGACGACAACATTGTCACCCAGTTCAACAAGCGATGGATCGTTGATCCGGTCTGAATTGATATTCACATTTTTACCGATTTTACATCCAGCCAAACGATAGTAAGCGTTCGCAAAAAAAGACGGAACGACGTGTGAAAGTATCGGATGTGTTGAGCGATGAAGTTGCCCACAAACAGCCCAACGAATGGTCGTGAACGAAGCGAGTGGAGCAACGATTCGATCTTTAACTCGCATTCGAATAAGGAATTGAAGCATTCCTGAAAGAAGAAGCAGAAACATTCCCCACGTGAGGAAGGCGATTGAAGCAGCGAACCCTATCAAGAATAGATCTGGCCAACTTCGATCTCCTGGACCAAACGATGTCATCCAATCAAATACGTAGATTGCAGGTGCAATCGGCAAACCCCAAACCACGCCCATCAAGAGAATCATCACAACAGATAAGACCGCTTGAATCTGAGTAAAACCACGCATGGGATTCACCCATCAAGCATCATTCTTCGCAGCAGCTTCAGCCCGTGCTCGAGCGTCTTCTTCTTCTGCAACTCGAATTCCTTCTTCGAGATCGACTCTGCTTGTGAGGAATGTTCCAGCAAGAATGACGATGGTAATTGTGAGGATGGCAACCCGACTATCGAAAGCTGAACTCGCAATACCATAGAGGAACGTTCCAATCATTGCTGCAGACTTGCCAAGGAATCCAAAGAAGCCGAAGAATTCGGATGTTCGTGTTTCTGGAACAAGTTGCGAAAACATGGAACGAGCCTGTGCTCCTGCACTGCCCATCGCTACACCGACAAACATACCGAGAATAATCCATTGCAAGGAAACACCAATATTGAATGGTTCCCATACATTATCGCGCATGAATTCTGCGTATCCATCGACTGGACCTCCTTGATCAATGACAGTAGGGTGTCGATCGCCGAGTTCATCTTGACCAGATAGGTTTCCTCCTACGAACAGGATTGAGAACCTGTGATCGCTTGTGTTGTTGAAAGCCAATGCAAGTGAAGATGCATCATCCTCGTTGATTTGAAGAACATCGTCTTCATCCTTGTCTTGCTGTCCTGCCAAAAACGATGAAGCGATGATTCCAACGACAACCAATGCAACCATTGCGACGATACCCATCCAACCCAATTCTTTGCTTTGAATGAAGAGTACTCCTCCTCCTATGATTGCAACAAATGCCAATACGATGATACAAACCATGATTCCTTTGCCGAGTGTGCTTTCACCCTTATCTCCAACGCTGTAATCAGGTTCTGGGAAGTATTCTTGGAAATTATCTCTGAATTCCGCATCGCCATCTGAAGTTTCACCAACCCAGTTCTCATACCCTCTGTCGTAGAGAGTTGTCATGTTGTACATGTTGGATGTCTCATCCCACGTGAATGTGAAGTCGTATCGTTCTGCATCATCTGGAATGCCATCCCCGTCACCATCAGCCTCTGGATCCAACTTGAGTGGTGCGAAACCTGCTGCCGTTACTGCCACGAAACAATAGATGAGCAATGCGAGCATAAGAGCGAATTTGGTTCCCTTAACATCTGCCAGTTTACCGAAAACGAGCGTCATTGGAATTGCAACAATATTGACCGTAAGAAGGAGGATGACGTTCATGCTTTGATCAAGTCGAAGGACGGATTCACCAAATGCACTCGCCATGCTTGCAATTGTGTTAACTCCGTCATAAAACAAGAGATATGCGAGTAGGAAAAACGCCAAAACCTTGAATTTTTTAACCTCGAGGAAGGTTTGGAAAACCTGGCCGTATGCCACCTTCGTGGCATTACCAAAGCCCTTCCATTCCATTTCATTTGGAATCTCTGGTTCAGGTGTCCACTTGAACATAAGTGCTCCAAAGCCCCACCACCAAATTGCTGAGGTTGAGAAGATGATGGCCATCTTGAAGTTCGTATCCCAACTTAGCAGGAGAAGGACGACTAAGTGGAAAATAAGAAGCATTGATCCGCCTATGAACCCATAGGCATACCCCCATGTAGAAACATGATCCTGACATTTTCGAGGTGCAAGATACGGCATGAAGGAGTAATAGATGACGTTACCACCAGTGAAACCGATCGTACCTATGGTATACATCAGTGCCAAAATGATGTATGCTTGAGAACCAAAATAAGGCGCAGCACCCATCAATGCAGTAAATAAAATCCCTGCGGCAGTATACCATTTAAGCAGTTTTTTCTTGATTGGCATCCGATCAGCAATCACACCAAGCGCTGGTGCAGTTAGAATCACAAAGAACATTGAGACGGTCAATACGAACGCATAGAAAGTGTCTCCAGCTTGCGTACCAGTTGCAGTATTGTACAATGCAGCCATCAATGCTGGAGCGATTACAGTCATTACTGTCAATGCATAAGCCTGGTTCGCCCAGTCGTAGAAATACCACCCCTTGATGGCCTTCTTATCATCCTCGCTCATGGAAGACATAATCTCCTTCGTCGTCTTCATGTCGTTTGTTGTTGCCATCTCACTCATGGTATCCCCAACTACACCATATTCGACTTGGTTTATGAAAACAGCACCTGCATTGAATTCTGAACAATTCGTTTTGTTGATATCGACAAATGTTCAAACCCAATTACTTCTGCCCGATGGTATGAGCAAGAAGTTTCCACGTGTACTCATTACTGGATGCACAGGATTCCTTGGCCGACAAGTTACACAAGAATTTCTTTCAAGAGGCTACTTTGTTCGAGGTACGACACGTTCTTCAAACGAGCAACATCAATCCATTCTCGATGATTTTTCAGCGGGCGATGCACTCGAATTACATTCACTCGATCTAACTTCTGATGATGGTTGGAGTGAAGCAATGGAGGGCATCGATGCAGTCATTCATACAGCATCTCCATTCTCTGCCTACGAACCAAAAGACGAGATGGAATTGATTGGACCTGCTCGAGATGGAACGCTTCGTGTTCTGAAGAAAGCCTATGAATCAGGCATACGTAAGTTTGTGATTACTTCATCAACTGCTGCAATATCTGGCGCAACACCGACAACAAAGAACCAAACCTACAGTGAACAAGATTGGACTGATTTGAATGGTGCTGTATCTGCCTACACCAAGAGTAAGACACTTGCAGAAAAGGCAGCTCGTGACTTTGCATCATCACATCCAGATGTTGCTCTAACAACTGTCAATCCAAATGTCATCTTTGGCCCGTTGCATAGTGGAAGATCAGGAACATCCTTGAGAATCATTGAATCAATCGTTCAGAGTTCCTATCCAGGTTTCCCAAAGATTAGTTTCGCACCAGTTGACGTCCGAGATGTTGCATGGATGCATGCTGAAGCACTTGAGCGAGATGAACTGGATGGTGAACGTTTGATGATGGCATCGACGCCAATTACCATGCCTCAAATTGCACGCCATCTCAAAGCCAATGGCTACAAGGTACGTACCATGGCATTACCCAACATTGTTGTCAAAGCCATGGCACTCTTCATCAAAGAAGCACGATTGGTGACACGAGGCTTAGGTACAACCAATCATTACGATTGCTCCAATACAATCGAAAAGACAGGTTGGAATTCAACAAGTCATGAGGAGATGATTGTCTCCGCAGCGAAATCACTAGGATTTCAATGATCTCGAATAATGATGT
>JASLVI010000087.1 GCA_030741455.1 Candidatus Poseidoniaceae archaeon
ATCGGTAAACGTTCGACCTAGCATCGCTTGCTCCAGACCACGACGAACGGTTTCAACCTCAGGCAACTCTGGCAAAAACTCACCTTCTACGAACGACAAAGAGCGCATGTTGATCTTCAAATCCAGTCAAATTGATGTGTTCAATCAATTCAACCTCATTGGATAATTGTGCAAGAGCGGAAGCGAAGATGTCGTGATCAGTCCCTTCTTGGTGACGCTCACTTGCCGCTTTCAACGAAAGTAAACCGATTCCATCCTTGCTGAGGAAACGACGAACCGCTGAAAGAAAAATATCAACTTGACCCGCTTGAGCCACATCTTGGAACAGCCAATCAACTCTTGATGGGAGAAGTACGCCCCATGCCTCGAATTTTCTTGCATCCCCAAGAACTGGAACCAAACCTGGTCGTTTTTCAGCAAGATGTGTCAAATCTCGGAGACATCTTGGTGCGAGGTCAACCGCTACCAACCGACCTCGATATTGATTCGAGGATCCGCAGAGGTGGTCATGCAAGTGGGAAATCGTCGTCCCATGGCCTGCTCCAAGGTACAAGACGGTCGATCCAGGAGATGGTAACAACATCGAAGGGTCGTTTCGAGTTCGTAGAAGGCCTGCGCCAAGTTTCGATCGATTCGGATCCCATCGCCGATGCTCAACACCACGAAACTTTCTCAATGATTCACCGCGTACTGCTACGCCTGGATTTGCGTTTGTCGTCCACAGATTTCGCCCTTCCATCAAGACCGAATCAGAGAGCGGACGAATGCGACGATTCTTACCCATTTGTTCACCTCATCGGCGTGGAGGTTTGGAGAATTCTTTTCGAATTGCCTCGACCTTTGCTTCGACTTGATCAACGTCTTCCTGCGTCATTGGTGTGCCATCGAATGCATCGATACGAGCAGCAATACTGATTTTTGATGCAAGCATTCGAGCAATCTTTCCTCGAACCCATCGAGGTGATCTTGAGATCCATGGATGCATGAAAATGTGGCCATGCTTTGGAGGAGCAGTGCCACTACGAAGATGGCTGAAGAATGCTTTCTCTGCTCCAAGAACTTGAACTGTTCCTGAAGGCAATCGAGCAAGGCGTGAACGGCCATGTGCTTCAACACACAATCTTGCTGCAAGCAATGGACCGACCAGCGTGGATACGGAAGGAAGGTGTGCTTGGGCAGAGAGGCGAATCGCATGTTCCAATCGATCCAACTGACCTCGCTGGTTTGCAACCATTGTCGCCCAAGCATGGAGCGACTTCCATTCGGAATCGGATGGTTGTTCATACGCATCATCAACCTCTAACTGAGCAGCAAATTCACTCAATGAAGTAACATCACTGAGACGTCCGGCAACTTGTGTTCGATCGCCATCGAAGCGAGCAGAAGGCAAGAAGAGACCAATCCATTCAATGAGTCTCGCTTCCATTGTAAGGTGAAGTGTTCGAAGTTCTTCACTTGCTCGCAAAAGGTGTTCCATTCTTCGGTCAGGATCTGCTGCTGAAATTGCAACGCCTTCCTTGGCGAGAAGCAGAGCCGCTTGATCAGCAACTTCGATTTGATTTGCTGTCGGTTGAGGGACATCAAATTCAGGTAATGCTTCAGAACCATGTGCAGTGGGTTTCGCATCAGGAAATCGCTCAGCGAGAATTTGTGCTTCTGGAGGCAAACGGCCATGAGCGATCATCTGTAAACGCTCCTTAGCAGCATGAACTGAGAATCGAGCATCGTTGATTTCAATGTCGACGACATCGCCATCCGCATTGATTACGGCTGCCGATTGCCATGAATACCAGAGCCACATAGTGCTTCCACTTGTTGCTTAGAATTGAATGTTCTGACACCAACGACGGCCAAAAATTTATTCTCTCCAAAAAATAAAACGAAACGGCAGGTAAGACCATCATGATTAAAAGCAACATGTAGATGGCTCTGACATGTTTTGCCCTGAATGCGGTACGTTGTCGTTCCCTAGCCCATCTGGTGATATCAAATGCACCAACTACAAATGTGGCTATACTGGACCTGCGAATGTCAAAATGAAGATGGGTGGAAAGGAAATTGACCTCTCCAAAACCAAAACTACGACCAAGGCAGAAAAAAGAGAATATGAAATCATCAAAGATTCGGATCAACGAAAGGGTGTTCTATCCACTGAATCATACATGTGCCCAAAATGTGATTGTACTGAAGTGTACTTTTACTTAGAACAAACACGTTCCTCCGATGAACCTGAAACCCGAATGTTGACCTGCAAAGATTGCGGTCATGGCTGGAGAGAATACTGATCAGTAGTCGCTCTCGACACGTGGTGCAAGGAAGTAATCAACCTCAGCAGCTCCGTCTTCGAACGAGAAGTTCATGGCAAGAGGGAAGTTCTCTCCGAATTGAATCGTGACATTGTCTGTCGGGCCAAATCGGCGTGAGAGTGGTTCAAGATAGGTGAGGCTGTACTGGCTTCGAGCAGCACCATCGCAAACCAATTCATCCATCTCATCCTTGTCGAAAGAGATGTTGACAGAATCCGTATTGTTCTGAACATGGACTCGGAATGAGGAGTCATCAATACTGAAAGTAACCAAATCACCAACCTGCTTTGCAGCCTTCAATGCTTGTCCTAATTCTGCACCATTGATGACAACCTTGCAAGGAAGTTCCAATTTAGGAAGTGATGGAGGAGATGCCATTGTAGCATTGTCAAGTGGGCGCAGGTTACGAACAATTTTTCCGAGACTCATCGTAAAATCGCCACCTTCTTGATGAGAGATTTCAATCAAATCACCAGAGCCACCAAGGGTCGTGACTTCACGAATTTTCTTCATTTCAAGTCCAATTTTCTTCGCATCCAATTCCCAACCATCGAAAGCTGCAGCATCAACGGTGAGTTTGATCATTGCAACGTGCGATGAATCGACAACACGGACGGTTAACCCGTCTTCTTCGAAGTCGAATCTTGCATCTTCTACAACGATCATCAATGTGTCCAAAATCTTGCTTATCAATTCTTGGCGAGCTGTGACGTTCAACATATGAGGCACCCCTACAATGCTCCTCTCCTTTCGACGGCTTATGAACTTACTATTCCGGAAACAACGTTATCGCGCGTTGGAGAACCTCTGCCAGCATCTTCAGAATGAAATGTTCAACATCGTTTGCTTGATGGTTTATGCATCTTTTTCATATGTATGGTACGCGACGCCATCACATGGTGGAACCCGTACTCAAAGAGGATGGAACTCCTTTCAAAGTCGCCATTTTGATTCCAACCATCAACAATGCAGATGAACTTGCGATTGTATTGGACCGACTTACGCAACAGACATATCCTGATCTTGAAATCGTCATATCGGATTCAAAGTCCAGAGATCATACCAAGGACGTTTGTGAAAAGTACGGAGCGACATGGATTGAGGACCCTTCGACCAATCGAGCAGATGCTTGCAATTATGCTCTCAAGCAAATGGACCACGATCTTGTTCTGTTTACAGATGATGATACAATACCTCCACTCGATTGGGCAGAGAAACTCATTCGCTGGTTCAAAGACCCAGAAGTAGGTGCTGTAGGTGGACCGAATTTTGCACCTGACGAAGACCCGTTTGGAGCCAAGTGTGCTGATGTCGCCTTCTGTACCAAATTCATGACAGCAGGTACGCGCTACGGTGCTCAACCTCGTGGCGAATTGGTTCCAATTACCCACAACCCTGGTGTGAACTGTGCACACCGAATGGAAAACCTACGTCAAGTCAATTTCTTCGAACCTGGCTGTATTGGTGCCGAGGATGTTGTGCTCGATGCGAAGATTCAGCGCGAAGGGCACAAACTGTTCATCGACCCATCAAATGTCATGCCTCATCGACGACGACGGCCATTCAAGCCGTACATGAAACAGATGCGGAATTACGGATATACTCGCATGGTTGCGAACAAGCGATGGCCTGAAATCGCTACATGGTCGCATACAGCGATTGGCTTCTTCCCATGGCTTACTGCTCTCTCCATTCTTGCCTTAGTCGCAGGAATTGTCACAGGAGGCGCAACAGATTATCCATGGTTTTCCATCGAAGGCGATTGGACGTGGTCCCGAGTTGCTGTACACGGGACGTTGGGCTTGATGGGAGTGTACATTGGACTCTCATGGCTTGGTGCAGCCATAGGTACGAGCCCGCACCGATCCATAGGAACCGTCACACTTGCACCACTGTTCGTTTTCCTCGCACATTGGGCATACGGACAAGGCGTCAATAAAGCGTGGCGCGAGATTCGTAAAACCGGTGGAGCTGCTGGTGTTGGCCGACAAATCGATGATCGAGAACGGACACTTTGAGTCGCATAATCGACGCAATGCCTTTCAATGAAGGAAGTCAACAAGCCTCATGGCTGAACATCCTCTTCGGGAAATTACCGATGAAGAGGAGATTTGGTTAACCATCCGTTCAATCCTGACAGTGACGCGTGTTGCGGTTCTGGTTGGCACGATTATCGTCTCTGAATTTTTTGAACAATATTACTTCCTCGATTTGACCATTGCAATTTGGTCTCTCATCGTAGGAATCCCACTGTTTTTCTTCATTTCAGTCCTCATCCTCTGGGGCAATAAGGCATTCATACCTGTAAGCCCGGGAGAGCAAATGACGACCATTCTTCGCCCAATTCTTGAGCGAACGTAATCACATTCCAGCCATGTCGCCGGTCTGAATGGTCCATTGACTTGCGTAAACGCCCTGATGTTCGACCAATTCATCGTGCTTGCCTCGTTCAACAATGGCTCCATCGACCATAGCAAGGATTTCATTGGCATTGCGAATCGTACTCAATCGATGTGCAACCGCAATGGTTGCCCGACCTGAACCAGTGCTGAGCAAGTTCTCTTGAATTCGTCGTTCTGTTTCAGCATCCAGTGCACTCGAGGCTTCATCAAGAATCAACAATGATGGTTTCTTCAACAGCGCACGGGCGAGTGAAACACGTGCTCGCTGCCCACCACTCAGCATGGCACCTCGATCGCCGACCATCGTCTCGATTCCATCTTCAAGTTCTTCAACAAATTCGAGTGCTCCGGCGAGTTTGAGTGCTTCGATTAAATCGCTTTCCTTCGCCTCTTGATTGTATTGAACATTGTCCTTAATCGAACCATAGAACAGGAACGGATCTTGACTCACAAACCCAATTGCTTCACGAACACTCGCAAGCGTGTAGGTATGAATGTCGTTGCCATTGATGAGGACCTCTCCCGAATCAGGAACATAGTAGCGCATGAGCAATTTCAGAATGGTGGTCTTCCCAGCACCTGTGTGCCCCATAACACCGAGGAATTGACCACCAGCAACCTTGAACGAGATTCCACTCAACACCTTCGTTGATGTGTTAGGATAGGTGAAATGGACATCCTTGAACTCAACCGATTCAATCGGTCCAAGCAATTCAATTGCATCTTCTCGATCGACAATGGTCGGTTCCAAATCAATTGCTGCAAAGACGCGACGAGCTGCCGCTTCACCACGTTGCAATTGATTGACGAGAATTCCGAAGATGAACATCGGCATGGTCATTCGCGTACTGATTAACAAGAACGTAACGAGTTGTCCGGTCGTAATTTCTCCTTCCTTTGCAAGCCAGCCACCTGCAGTGACAAGAAGTCCAAATGCAATGCCTGCAACAACGTAAATCATCGGAATAAATCGGTTTCGATCTTGACTTGCACCCATTGCTTGGTCTCGATAAGCACCCGATTCTCGGTCAACACGGTTGGCTTCCCATTCCTCAGCATTGTATGCTTGAACCACTGAAATTCCAGAGATTAGATTCTCAAGGACGGCTGTGATATCGCCAGTGGATTCACGTTGCTTCCGATACTTACGCTGAACACTGGTTGAAAACCAATAGACGATTGGTACAATGAAAATAATTGGTCCAAACAAAACGATAGCAAGTTTCCACGACATCAAAACCAGAATCAAAAATGCGGTAAGGAAGGTGACGAAGATTCGTATAATCGATGTGGACGAATCGGAGACAACATCTTCCAATTGATTCACATCACTCGATAAGACAGCCATAATCTGCCCCGTTTGTCGCATATCGTAGTAGGAAGCCTCCATGGCGATGAGCGACTTTGTTGCGTCCATTCGTAAGTCGTGTTGAATCTTGTACCCAAGTGTTTGCCAAGAATATTCAGAGATTCCTTGAAAGATTGCAAGAAAGAAGAAGCCCAAGAAAATCAGGACACCATAACCAACAG
>JASLVI010000088.1 GCA_030741455.1 Candidatus Poseidoniaceae archaeon
GTCAGTATCAAAACCAAAGATTTGCAATTCGGTCGCCGATTGTTCAATGCCGTTCATCGTGATAAACAGATGCTCCCTTGCCGGCAACCAATCAGTTAGAGTCATTTGGAAATTGTATGTTGGAACCCCTTCGGGCAGGGAAAAGATGTAATCAATATCGATTTTACCTGAGGGTAATTGTGGTAACCAGGTCCGTAAATGCCAACTTCGACGTTTCTCAAACGATACACCACGTTCTTCCAACAATTCAACGTCAATCCCTTCCAATTCTCGTTCGGTAATGATTCCATCATCGAGATTTACCATGAGCGGATATGCAAACGAAAGATTTGCTTGCACAAATGTTGCTTCGAGAAGTTCGATTTCTTCAGCATCAATGATGTAATCAGCAAGAATTTCATCAATGGTAGCTCGCTTTGATTCGGTGAGGTTGGTAAGCTTTGAGAGATTGAAATCAACAACGGTTCGCTCCAATGCCTGCATATCAAGACCATGTTGCCACTTTGGTTCATCGACTGTGAGTGATCCCTTTCGCATGTCGGCAACAATATCGAAACTCTCGCCTGTCGTCATATCAAGGCCGTAGGCAACATCGGTCGCTTCACCTGTTGTATCACCGACGTTCGCAACCAGGCCATAGACCAAGTCATTGACTAAGCCTCCGATACCAACAACATCGCCCAAGAAGAACGACAAGGCTTCAACGCCTTCTCCCTCACTAAAATCAGGAATTTCAAGACCGCTTGAATCAAGATCGCTTGGAAGAACAATTTCTAGGTTGGCTGGGAGAGGTTCGAGACGCATCATACCATTTAGTCCCAAAAATGGATCGTCGTAATTGCTTACATCTTCCATCGAAATACTGAACGGTGATGAAACCTGTCGTTGAAGTGCATATCGTGCGCTTCCTTCTGGACCTGTTGAATTTGGATCGAGTGGGGAATAGCGCTGAACCGATTGAATGTTGGAAATTTTTGCGCTTAAGGAGGCTTCTGCTCGGTCTGTGTCAACCCAGAAACGGAAGTGATCACCGTCCATCGTCAACGGTGTTGTTGCATTGGTCATCTGGACCATAATCGACGTAATGGGTGTTTGTGCTTGGAAGCCAATATCATCTCCGAGATTCAATTGGAATTGAGCAGGCAGCCCCTCAAGTCGTATCGCATTGCGTTGAAGACCTTGTTCACCTCCGTAGGTGATCGTTCCAATCGGTTCGCTTGCAGTGTAAACCAATTTTGTGGGATCTTGAACCACGCTCAAATCGCTTGGCCGATTTGAAATCATAGCCGACTGTGCTGTGATATTATCGAAATTTGTTCCCGAGTGTCGAATGTGACCGACAAGAAGTTGACCGGATTGTTGACCTTGAAGTTCAAGTCCGCGCACGCTTGTAATAGGGTCATAGGATTGATAGACGCGAGAAATGTTTGATACGCGTATGCTCATCGCTACAGGAACAAGTGGATCGACTGGTCCATCTCTTCCATTGACCTGATCGATTTCAGTATCCTGTGACAAGAGAATATGGTCTGAATCTGACAAAGAAGGATGATCGCTGCTTCCAATCGCCATGGAAATTTGTCCGAGGCTTCTCGGGCTTCGAACAGAACCATCGCTCCATGTTTGTCGGACTTGACTCAGGCAAAGAACCTCAATTTCGCCACCTGAACTACCAGCAGTGCCAACAATAAGGTCCGGGAGTGAATTCAGAATAGCCCCCAAATCGAGGACCACTTCAACGAGCGTGAGCAATGCATTATCCAACAGTTGTGCGATGGTATTCAAGTCAGGATTGTTGAAATTCACTCGTGATATACCTGACGATGATAATTGGAAACTACCCTTGAGAATGAGCACCTCTGGAAGGTTTTCAACATGGATAGAGAGTGAACTCACATCGTTTGCATAGCCTCCGCGCATTAATGTTGAATTGTAAGAGAGTGACTTGATTCGCTCAGTACCTGCAACCATGATGAGGGTCGCTGGAGGAGCTGCAGGATTCACTGGAAGTGTCAAATCGTTCTGATTCGCCGTCACATCTCCTGAGAAATTCTTGATAGCAAGGATGAATGAAAGTCGTTCAGGAACATCACCAGGAAGATTTGCACTTCCAGGTGCTTCTCCAATCATGGTGTAAATTGCATCGATTTCTTCTTGAGGTAATGAGCCTGATGGAAGGCCTCGAAGCCATAATCGGGAATCTGTAATGTTTCCAAACGTTCCTCCTTCAAGCGTATTGCTTCGATCTTCGAAATAATGCAACCACAAGTCTGCGCCTACATCACTGTAAACTTCAACAGTATCGAATGTGTTGTCTCCAAGATTGTCATTGCGTAAGACGAGATCGACTTCTTCTGGAAGTGTATTTGACCCATATTCGGGATGGAAGCCTACATCGAGATAACCCATGTCGATAATTGCGGCTTCACCTTGTTGGTCAACTTGATCGAATTCGATAAAACCTATTCCCACACCATATCCACATTTGTGTGTTTCACTCTTTGAACCATGATCGTTGAAAACGTCATAATACGACTCATCACACTCTGTTTGTCTATTTTCGGGACCGGCATCCGAATTCCGTATAGAAATTGCGTACGGTGCTGAAATCGAAATCAACGAGATTGCATCTGCTGGGAGGGCTCCGCCTGTTATGAAATCGGTGAGAATTGCAAAAATATTTGAAATTGTATTCGATATACTGAATCGGAATTCTTGGATACCAACCTCGACTCTGAAATTGTTGGGAGGTTGGGTCAAACGAGTGTCAAGGACAATCGCATAAGATTGTGATTCTTGAATAGCAGAATCGAATGCCAGACCCTTGAGCAGCGATACTTCCATGTGTTCAAGTTCATCCCATATTGGATCGTTCTCATTCAAATAATCGATTTTCCATTGGAATGTTGGCCGTAACCATAAGGTATCTGGAATGCTCAATGGATTCAATGGATTCAACGGTGGTTCGAATCCGAACCCTTCATTGAGCGTTAGCAATCCAAGAACGGTCAATGAGATGGAAACATCATCAACAGAGTCTCCGTCAATGTCGATGTAGTTTTCAAACAATACGAGGTCTGTTCCGACAAATAATTCTCCAGTAAACGTTCCATATTCCCAAGCCTCGTAATTCGGACCATTATCTCGACTGGAGAAATTGATGTACAATGCGTAGGTGTTAATCCCTACAGCAAGTGGGTCGGTAATGTCCCATGATTCGAGTGAAAACAGCGTTTGAACGAGGTTGTTCGGCCAGCCTTCTGGCTGTGTGCTGGTATCCAGTAGGACTTCATATGGACGTGGATGATCGGGCGTTGGCGGCGACGTATCTCGAAGTTCGGCTTGACTAAGATACCCTGTTGAATCGTTCAACGGATCACCATCTCGGCTCTCTCTTTTCGCGGCCTCAACAAGCGCCAAGGATGAGGTTGAAGCACCAGTAGCAACAATTGTGTCATCACTCGCTTCTTGCAAATCCATCAAATCAGTTAATTTCTCCATCAAACCAAAATCGTCTCGTTCAACTGAAACATCTGCTTGAACGGGTTGGAAGATTGGGAGAAGCAAGACTAAGACCAAAAAAGTAGCAAGTCGTGTATGCTTTGGTCGATGCAATCCCGGCCGAATCAAACGAATAGCGTCCTCGACCATGATTGTAGGTCGAGGAACTCATATCTGAACCCATCCCCGTCTTGTTTGAACAATGAGGGGTTCTTTCAAGCGAACTTAGCGCTGGAACAACTGTTCTGAAGAGCAGGATGGGCAGATGACAATGGCTTCCTTGACCCCGATTGGCATCGGTACTTGGAATTCGAGTGAACAGTTAGAACATGTTCCTTTCAGCAAATTCACATCTTCATCAGCAGGAGCCGGTTCTTCCTCAATCATAGGTGATTCAGTAACTTGTTCCAAAGCTTGTGGTAATTCAATACCTGAAGCGGATGGTTTTGTGCTGGGCTGAGGTTCTGGTACCTTCGAGTTGAGTAAGGCAGCAAAATCATCGTCTTCAGGCGGCGCCGCTGTCGACGCTTTCGGTTCATCATCAAAGAAGAGAGCTGCTGCTTCGTTGGCTGCTTGAGTCGATGCTTGAGAAAGTTGCATGCTCGGGGCAAATTGTGCCTGTGGGACAACCATTGGCTCATCAGATGAACCGTAAATCGATTGAAGTTCTGCTTCCTTTCTCGCTTGTTCCTTCTCTTGTTCAGAGGCGACATCTGTTCCTGAATCGAGTCCTGCAAGTTGTACAGCGCTAGCAAATAGAGGAAGACGTTGTGTTCGTTTGACCATTGAAAGGTGGTTAACAGCTTCATTCTTTGGCAAACCTCGATCGGTAAGAAGTTTCAACGCAATACCCGATTGCCATCGACGGTATCCAATCATAGCGACTCCCATCGTTAGCAAGCCGATGAGAAGGATGATTCCGAAAAGAGCAAAATCTGTTTCGGCAACTTCAGCTTCGCTTACAATTACAGAAAATGTGTGGCTATCGCTATTGTTTGAAGCATCGAAAACAGTCACAATAACAGTGTTTGTTCCAATCTTATCAAACACGAGATCGACGCGTGATCCGATGAAATTGGGGTCATCAAGAGCGTCGCCATTGCCATCTGTATCTTCACCAGGATCCACATCCCAATGAAATCGAAGATCCGTTCCCAGATCATAACCATCGGATGCGCTGATGAGATAGGTTGTAGGTTCACCCTCAGTCGCCTGATTTGCGAATTCATTGAGCAGAGGCAGGTCGAGGCTCGGGACGGTCGAATCCGTAACGAGAATCTGAACGGAAGTCGATACACTGTTTCCACTCGGATCAAGGACGATAAGCCCAATTTCATGGACGCCAATTTCGGACCAGTTGAATGATGCTGTGGTTTGTTGACCGAATGGCGTACCATCAACAGACCATGAACAGGCCTCTATTGCGTGATTGTCTGTACTTGTGGCACATGACAAGGAGATTGTCTCGCCATGCTCGATTCGCCAACCTCCCGGAACAGGTGTAGCAGAAGAGGAGGATGTGCCTGAAATTCGAGCAACGGGATTTGTTTCATCCACAACGGTGATGTTGATCTGTGAGCGGTCAAATCCAAGTTGGCCTGAAACGGTGAGGGTAACGGTCTTTTCACCGGGCGTTGCCCAAGATGAGGAAGCGGTAATGCCCACTGCATCAACATCGTTGATAGCATCACCATCGTTGTTTGAATCAACAGATGCATCAAAGTCCCATACGTATTGCTCAATCTGCTGGAGATTATTTGGTGATGAAGCGGCATCAAAATTCAATGGTGCATTGAGGACCACGGATTGATTTTCAGCCGCAAACGATGCTCGCATGACGGGTACCAGTTCGACACGCATTGTGATGCGAAGGTTCGATGAACCATCGCCTTGGCCGTCTGGATCGTTTGTATTATCGACGACGAGTTTGAGCGGTTGATTGGCCAATGCCGCAGATACAATCCAATTGAACGAAGCGGTACCATCCACGCCAAGCAAGGATGCGCCGGTTAATGCCACATTGGATTGGCCTGCAAGATAATTCGCGTTCATTGATTCCGTTTGCAGGTAAACATCTCCAAAACCTTGCAGAGACCAAGCCGTTACTGAAATCGCTGTCCCCTCTTCAAGACGCAAATCATCACCTTCAAGCAAAGTAATGTGGCCGTTTGAAATCACGCCAACCAGGTCATGATACATTGTCCATTGTCCATCAGAAAGTTTGGTGATCGAAATTGAAACACGACCAAGATTGCCCCCTTGATCACCATTTCCTTGATCCCCATCATGGGCTAGATTATCAACAACAATGGTCCAGGATTTTTCAGATATGGACAATGGAACCTTCCAATGGAATGCATAGGATCCGTTTGCAGATTCCGTTGAAGGAATTTGTTGGTAAGCGGAGCGATATGATTGTCCTAGCAGATACGGCTGAAGACCTGCGTCATCGAAAATAAGAACATCGAGCGCATCATCAATGACGAGAATTGAGATTTCATAAACGTCTCCTGGAGTTAAGAGGCCAAGCGATAATTCGACACACTCACCATCATCGACTGGAACTTGAGAGGCGAACACTGAGGCTGATTCAGAGGTGCATGATGGTGCTGCTCTTGCAGATGTACTCGATGCGAAGGGAGCGAGTGGTACACAGAGC
>JASLVI010000089.1 GCA_030741455.1 Candidatus Poseidoniaceae archaeon
ATCAGGGGACCTTTGAAAATTTGACGCTGCTTATCCTATTTGCAACGATGGTCGTTATCGCTCTCTTGTTTGTGGCTTTTAGAAACGTCAAAGGTGTCTTGTTCCCTGTTGTAAGTTTGAACGTTGCTCTCATCTTTACGTATGGTTTGTTGAACATTCTTGGAATCAAATTTACTGCACTTGAAGTCGCTGTTGCTCCACTTGTACTCGGCTTAGGTATCGACTATGCGATTCATCTTCAGCGATCCTTTGCTTATCATCGAAACAATACCGATGATGTTGCTGAAGCTTGGATGCGGGCTTGTGGAAAATTGAGTGTGCCATTGTCACTTGCTGTTGTTACGACCGTTGCCGCATTTTTGGCAAACTTAGTCTCGCCCTTGCCACCATTGTCAACGTTTGGAATCGCCCTTGCTTTTGGTGTGATTTGTGCGTTCTTAACCTCCACACTCCTAATAGGAGCATTGCATGTTACCTTCAATGCAGGAGAGGTTGCTACAGAACGTAAACCTCTGAAACTCACGAATCTCACCCAACCACTTCTTCAACTGCATCGAAAGCAGCAAGTCGCCGTATTGCTTGTCGCAATTGCAATTTCAGGAGCTTCTGTTGTTGGTGCAATGCAACTTGAAACCGACTTCGATCTCTCCGATTTCGTCAATGAAGACATGGAGATTATGTCCGTTCGAGATGACATCAATTCGAACTACGAAAGTGCGGGATGGAAGTATGTCTACGTCCTGATGGAACCTGTTGGCGGTGGTGTCATCCCTGACGATGTTGGCTTATTGGACAATCTTCGTACACTCCATTCAAGATTAGAAAACAACTATGACGTGGTCGGAACAAACGAACGCTTCCCTTCGCCTTCCTACGAAGGTCCCTATGTGGTGCTACGCGATGCAATTATGCGAAATGCCTCCTTTGGCGATGAACATGGATTGGAGTTGGATAAGCAAGGCGACGTTTGGGATCATCCTGATTCTACGAACAAGATTGACTTAGGCCTCATCTTTGAAGATCTTCAGAACAATTACACAGTCGCCGATCCTCTTTCTGGTAAAACATGGAGCGATCGTGTCAATGCAACCGTTCATTTGGATGGATCCAACATTGCTCATCTTCGAACCGAAGTACGAGTTGAAGCCACAACATCGACCGAATCAAAGCGTGTTGTTGCAGAATTCGAATCGATGATTGGTTCAACCGACGAAGATGGTACGCTTCGTTCCTCTTTGAAGGATTATGCTGTTCTTCATGTAACAGGTGACTTGGTCGTATTGCAGCAAGTTCTCGACGGTTTGTCATCTTCACAACTCAAGTCAACAGCCATATCATTGGTGGTCTCCTTTGCGGTCTTGCTTCTGTTAACACGTCGAATCCTTCCTGCCTTCATCGTCCTCTTACCTGTCGGAATGGCTTCGCTTTGGGTCGTTGGTTCAATGGCCGTTCTTGGTCTCAAATGGAACGTTTTGACAGTACTTGTAACAGCTCTTACGCTCGGTATTGGTATCGATTATACCATCCATATGTGGAGGCGTATTGAATGGGAACTTCAGCGACAAGATGATCATTGGTCTGCATTGAAGACTTCCCTTGAAACGACGGGTGTTGCATTGATGCTCTCGGCAGCTACAACAGCTGCAGGATTCCTCGTTTTGATGCTTTCACCAATGCCTGTGATCCAAGACTTTGGGCTGATTACGGCGGTGACCGTTTTCTTCTCACTTGTGCTTGCGCTGGTTCTTCTCCCGGTCTTACTCGAATTGGCTGCACGAGCACAAGAAGTTGGCGAAAACGGTGCTTAACTCAATGCTTGAATCACGCTTTCCATATCCACGCCTTGATCACGAGCAACGAGAGCAAGAGCCATCCAGCCTGTGACATGAACGAGTGCACGTTGTTTACGCGTAGCTCGTCGTTGGACTTCCTCAGCTTCAAGCCCAGATGTTCGCGCAATATACTTCAGCAATCTTCGGGTTGTACCTGCACGAGGGTCATCTGACGCTTGCTTCAATTCAGCGATTGGCTTTGTTGTGGATTCGACGGGTTGAGCATCAACAGGTTTGGTTTCGATCGATTCTGAAGTTCCTTGAACAAATGCAATCGGATTCACTAAGCGCTGAGGTCTTGGAAACCAACCGAGTGGTGTTGATGATGCTGAAAAATCGTTAACGGGTGAAAGATTTTCTTGCCCGCCTGTTAACCAACCTGCTTTGATCAGGGCTTGTACACAAGTTTCCGCTTCATCAGGTTTGAGCCATCCCATATCGAGTGATAGAATGCGTTCAATATCGAGTGCATCAAGTTCAGTTTCTCCACGAAAGCAAATGGCTAGGACCCTTCGAATATCTTCTGCTTCATCGGTCATCTTCACACCGACTCCTCGATTTTCTCAAATTGACCATCATCAAGGAGTTTCCATCGTCCGCATTCCTCGCCAGCATAGAACGTCCCTTCCGTTGTATATTCGTATTCCCCTCCACCTGGAAGGTCTTCCCAACTACCGACGCGTTCAACTTCCTTTGTCGGCGTTAACGCATCGAGAGCAGCGAATTGTGCTGCTGCTTGTTCAGCAGGAGACTGTTCCTCGACTACAGGTGTTGCTTTGGCAGGAGGTGGACCTCGTTTCTTTGGACCCGTGCTTGGTGCAGCAACGTTGGTTGGTCCTGCTTTCTTTTGAATCGACGGGACGACTTTCGGTTGCTCCTCAGCAACACTTTCTGTCGAAATGCTCGCTGTTGGTATTCGACGTCGACGGATGAGGACCAATGCAAGTGCTGCAACTCCTAGAATAGATCCTCCAGCAACCACAATGACCGATCCAAATCCTGAACTCGAAGAATCGTAACTCTTGTTCCATAGATTGTTTGATTCATCCAATTCGGCAATCACTTCATCGGAATCAATGACAATTTCAAGTTTCCAAGTACCTTCCGGAACGTTTACGATGATGCGCATCGTTTCCGCTTCGGAAGCACTGAGGCCTGTGATGGTTTTCTGTGCAATCAATTCATTTTCAGTTGATCGATTCAAGAAAACACTCACATTGAAAGAATCCTCAATACGTTCGCCTGCATTGAAGATTTGAATTGAACCAGTTGCTTTAGAATTTGCAACCAAATCGTCATCAAAGGCCACCTTCGATATCTGTAAATCAGGACCTGCAGAGGTCAAAGAAATGGAGGCCCAAGGGCTTTCTTGTGAATTTGTACCTTGTGCTACAAGTTCCCATCCAGCATCATCGGCTCCTGAAGCCCAACAATTCAGATATGCTTGGGAACCGAGCAATGAAGGTTGGCCGAACGATGAAAAATTGAATCTGAAGGAGAACAAGGTTCGTCCATCGAAAACATCGATAGGATCGCGTTCGAGTGATATTGGTTCCCATTCGATTGTTGTTGACGTTACTTGACAGGTCATCAAGAGGGAATTGGTCCATGCTTGTGGCTCTTCGATGTTTGCACCGATGTCGACACTGTTCAGATCAAATCTCGAGATTTGGTTGAAGTTTGCATTCAGCAAGACTGGTTGATCACCATCGATAACAACATCAGGCAACTCGGTCGTAAGGAAACGTTCGCTTTCGATTGGATCCCAAACCTGAAGTTCTGCATCGAATATTTTCCCACTCGATTCAGGAACTGAAAACGTTGTCGTAAAGACGCCATCTTCAACCAATACGGTTTGACCTCCAACCCAGTTTGAAGTTTGGAACAGACCATTCCAACGCAAGGCGATTGAACCCGTGTATGCTTCTCCACTTGTTGTATGTTCAACTGTTCCTTTAACTTCGACAAAGTCGTTGGTTTGCAAGACTGAATTGGTACTAAGTGGGCCTGTCGTAGCATATTGAGCATCACCTGAGATATCCCAAATCCTGTCGATGGTAACGGTCAAATCCCGTTCAAATGTCCAAGCAGTCGAAGCATCATAGAATGTGAATCCATCCTCATCATAGGTTCGAACTTGTAGATGGCCTATGTTGATGTTTGATGCTTTCAAGCCCCACATGACTTCAAAATCGAAGGCGATGTGAAGCTCATCACCAACGACGTTTCCTGAGCATGATTCGGTTGCATACAAACGTCCATCCAATGCTGAACACCCTTCGTTGGTGCGATAGAGGATGCCAAGATCATCATCGCCTCCGAGCGTAAGCCGAACTGTATTGATGTCACTCAAACCATTGTCATCTTGAACGACAACATCCCATCCACTTACTTTTGTTGGTTGCAGACGTTGGGCAACGCCACTATCGGTTGGATAACGTTCATCAACGGAGATAATGCTCGCTTTGGTTGGTAAACGACTTGTCCAGTAGAGATGGCCCTGGCCACTCCCATCGGTCGGGATTGTACGTCCATCAATATCCGTTCCAGTCAAAAAGACGAATGCCTTTTCACCTTCTTCATTCCCTGTTTCATCAAGTTGAATTGTAAATTGCCAAGATGTGTCAATGTTCATGATTTGATGAGGAATCAATTCCAACTCCGTTTCTTCGGCTATTCCATTCCCATTTGAATCATGAACGCCTTCGAGCCAAACATGGGATTGGATACTTCCAGTCTCAAACCCAACAGCATCGTAGATGTCGAGAGATACGGTTCGGTTTATGTTCACATTGAGATAGGAATCAATCAGTGGAGAGGTGGCCATAATAATCGGAGCAAATGAATCCAAAAGGAACGTAGCCATCGTGGAAGAGTCTTCCAGTTCCAATGCAAGGGAATCTGTTGTTTGAGCCTCCAGACGGATGGTTGTTTCTCCCGATACATTCGCAGGAAGTTGGAGAATAAATTCAGTCGCTTGATTTGAGTTCAAATTGACAAACGATGTTGAAGTATTGTACCATGTTTGTGGAGCGTTTGTGTCTTGAACACGCTGCTCAACTTCGGTATGGATGCGTACTTCGATGTTGTTCGATAATGGTCTTAGACCACTACTCGAGTAAGCGTGATCGACTGAAACAGTCAGCGTAGAGCCGCCTTGAAGGACTTCATTCTGTGCGACCTCGTTTCCACCTTGAGTCGAGAAGTTTGAGGTTATGTCATCGATGAAAACCGTGATGCTACGATCAATTTCAACAGGTGTAGCATGAACATACGTTGATGTTGCAACACCTTCGGTTGATGTTCGAATGAGAACATTGTCGGTGTCCATATCATTGAACGATAAGGACCAATCAACGCTACGAACGCTGTTCATAGGCTGTGAAATAGCGACATTGTAATTGCTTAGCAATCCATCGGTATCGCTTACAGTTGGTGTAGAACTGCCAGGGGAAATTCGAAGGGTTGTCCACTCTGCATTTGGATGGAGAAAACCTTCGGGTGTGGCTTTAATCATTGCAAATTCGAACACAGCAGGTTGTGTCAATTCGGATTCCATCGCAGCGTGATGTGTTGCGAAGGTAATTTGTGGGGCATTTGGTTGAATGGCATCTGGATTGTTAAGTGAAAACGAAGCCTCTTCAGCACCCCAGCGAATGGCATCAAGATTTGGTATCGTCCAGTCCTGCACTTCCTCAGTAAAGAGTTGTATTCGGTACTCCATGAGCCCTTTATCGCTTGGTGCAATGGAAGATAACGAATGATTTCCAATACCGAGGAGTGCAAGATTTGCTGGATTGACCGTATCGATTGGCTTCCATGTCTCGGAAGCAAGACCTGATTCGGAATTTGCAACTCTGTATTGGAATCCAATGGACGTGGATGCTGGTTCTGAACCAGCCAGTTCCATCCACATCAACGAGGCAGACCCGTGTTCGGTTGTTGCGAGGTTGTTGATAGGGGATGAGATCCAACCCGTATGGTTCTCAATTCGAGGTGCAATTTCGGTCTCATCAAGATACTGAGTGCCCCAACCACTGCTGTATGGCTGGGATGAAAGGTCGCCACCTGCAAAGACGGTCACGCCATCTGCATCGATGGCTGCGAGATCAAAGATACCGATTGCAAGATCGTCCATTTTTCGCCATTCATTGGAGGTTGGCACATAGCCCCAAGTGTCCTTTACAGCCCCATTTTTACTATGGCCGCCTATGAGAATTATCTCGTCATTGTGAACCGATGCAGCCATG
>JASLVI010000008.1 GCA_030741455.1 Candidatus Poseidoniaceae archaeon
AGTATCTCAATCGAAGTTCCGTTCCAGCTGCTGTTGGGATCGTTGATTTTGGTGAAGATGCGATGAACGCTTATGTCGAGGAGACCGGAATGAATCTTCTCCAAGCACGCCAAGCGCTTATCGACGATTTCAAAGCAAAAGGTCCTGATTCAGTCAATCGGATGAATACGATTAACACCTTCAATGAGAACAACTTCAACCAAACTCTCGTAGGTGTTTCAGATCCAACACACCCTGATTCAGATTCGGATGGTATTCCTGACGGATGGGAATACTGTTATGCATTGTATGGTATGGATCATCCTTCTACAATCAATCATTGGGCAGCAAATCCATTGAATCCTTGGGATGTTGATTATGATGGGGATTCAGACGGTTGGTACGACCGTACGCCATTCGATCTCCCGGCTCCTCAAGGTGACTGGACCGATAGAACATTTACACCATCTACTCAAGTTGTTCAGCCAGGAATTGGAGATTTACCTTTCACCAACTGGATGGAGTATGACAATGATACACGACCCGATTTGAACGACAGTGATGCTGACTCGGAATCCTACATCACTGAAACAACAAACGGTTTGGTAACCGCTCACTATCAAGACTTCAATCTCACAGATGGTCGCGAGGTTTTCAAATACGGTACAAATCCTATGGACAACGATACAGACGGAGATATGATTCCTGATTGGTATGAATACGCCAAAGCATGGAACGAAACAAACGACAATTATTCTTCCTTCTTGAAAATACAAGTCAACTGGATTGATCCTGCCACTGGAGGTGCATGTGATACCTCGACAAATTCGTGTTTGCCACTATCGCTTAATGCGGGGACACTTGAACGACCTGATCTCTCCTTCACATGGTTTACAATGGATCCAAGAGATGCTGTCGACGCCAATGAAGATGCTGATCAGGATGGCAATTGGGATTGTTCTGGAGTTGGGTGTGCATACGAACCGTACACAAATTTCCAAGAATACTTTGCAATCACAAGCGAGGAATTATCCAGTCCGAATGCAGTACGACTTTCGGGGCTTACTTATCAAGGCGAAGTAGTCCAAGAAGGCTGGCAACTTCGTGCACTCCTGCTCGGGCTGGGTCAATGGGACGAGGGCGTGAAGAATTATCTAAAGATGGATAAATCACAGAATTCGGACTTCAGATACGCCTACATCGTTGATGATAATGACGTTGATTTCCTTGTGCAGGATAGTTCAAATCATGATGTGTTGTGTGGTGGAAATCTGACAGATCCATGGGAGATTTACTACACTGGCGCTCCGAATACAGCTCCTGTTCGAGCCGTAGGTGAACACGAGTATGGCTGGTATCTACTTGATTACAATGATGACCACGTGGCTGAAGGAACAGATCCTACAAACTGGGATACAGATGGCGATTGGATGGTCGATTGGTTCGAAGTCAATGATGATGAGCAGGACGGAAGCCGGGGTGAAACTTCACCAATCCGGTACGATTCGCGTCAAACCACATAGTGACGGCTATGCAAACGCTTGATAATCCTTCAAGTGCTGGCTTACCTGTATGAGTGCAAACGCTGTCTCTCGTCGTTCTCTTGCCGTGGTGCTCCTCGCCCTCTTCTTGGGGATGAGTTTCTCACCGTTCAGCGAGTTGTGGATTGAGCAAGCAGAGGCTGCAGAAGTCGCACGTCACACGTATGAATTTAGTGATGGGACAACCGAATATATTGCACTCTATCAAGGTGGAAATGCAGATACAGGTGCTAAGATTTCTCTTCCCAAAGGTGCACAAGTCACCGATGTTCAAATGACGCTTTCAGGTGCATCTGCAACAGGTTGGTCTTCAATTCCGACGACGACTCGAGACCATTGGGTGGCTGGTGAGGCCTCCAATACGGACAATCAAAGTGCAGATTTGACACTCGCTATGGCCAATTCAAGTACCGAATTTAATGCACACGGCTTGGATGAAGAAGTCAACCCTTCGAGCACTGCTTGGCTTGACAATGGAACCTACTCAGTGCGTCAACCGCACACATCCAATTCAACGGATGCTTTGTTTTCACAACAACTTAAATTGAGTCCGAATTCACTCAATGCTCAAGGTCAAGGAGCCATTCTTCGACATCATGATTGGTTGTATCTGTCAACCTGGTCTTCAACATCCTTCCACAACATTGTCCATCGCTTGTATCCAAACAATGGGACTCGTGAAAGCATCATCACGTTAGATCAAAATGGCTGTCAACTTCCAACCAAGCATTCATCCACGTATTATGGACAGTGGGGCTTCCGTGACTGGGTTGTAACCGACGATGAGCGTTTGTATGCTATTCTTTCTGGCTACAAATACTTCTACAGCTCTAATGCAAATCCATTGTATCACGCCGTTCTTGAATTCGATATTTCTGATGAGCATGAATGGGTTTGTACAAATTCATTCAAACCGCAAGGGAATGGAGATTTCACTGGAATCACGTATGATCCAGTTGATGATGCCATTTGGATTTTGCACAGTCAGAATCGACGAATTCAATCGTATACTGTGAGTTCAACCGGTGATTTCGAGCGCGGTGATGAATACTTTACCTTCCAAACATCGACATCCTCAATTTGGCAGTGCGGTGTCAACAACCAACAAGCCCGTGGTTTGGAAATGAACCAAACACATTTCTTCATGCGCTGTCAAGATGGCAATTACTACAATGATCGCGACCAACTTGAATCATGGGGGCGATCTGGTAGTGCAACCGCTTTGATTCCTGAGAATACCGTTCGTAGCATCTCATCTCTTGGATATGGGCTCTTCTACGACGGGCGCCGATTTATCACCGTCGATTCTGGATATTCTACGTGGTCGAGTTCACCATCGTATCACGAATTTGGTACGAGTTGGCAATACAAGACGACACCTGCTCCAGGGACGACAACATGGCTGGGGCCAGTCATTGAAACTCCTGACGATGTTCTCGCAGTCAACGTCGAAACGCTATGGTCTGCAGCATCGATTGGTGACCGTGTTGATTACTGGGTCTCTGCAGATAATGGAACGCACTGGGTTGCTGTGGAATCCAATACGACGGTGCATTTCCAACATCCTGGAAAGGAACTGGTGTGGAAAGCGACCTTGATTGGCTCAACCGCAGTATCTTGGTGGGTCGACTTGGAATATGCAACAGAATATGAATCAAGTGGTACATGGATTTCACCGCCTCGATCAACTGGAACCAAAGTTGGCAAGGTGCGGCCTGTGTGGATGGCAACATCAGACCCAGCAACAACTATTCTCGTACAAGTTTCAAACGATGATGGACAAACATGGCAAGCAGCAGATAACCTCGTAGAAACGAGCTTCTCGACAGATGGGGCTGGCAATGTACTTCGCTATGCTGTGTCCATGACCTCAACCGATCGATTCAAGACACCAGTTATGGATAGTCTTGAGTTGTTCTATGAAGAGGGCTATCCTGACCGACCTCGTATCGATGTAGGCGCGGATGGTAATTTCGATTGGGAGAGTATTCTTTTCCTGAATGAATCTGCCATCGATGTTAGCGATGATTCAGTTGTTGGTGTTGAAGTGGACTTCCAACCAACATTGGTCGATGCGTTTAACGATTATATCCCTGACAATGGTGAAGGTATGGTCGAGGTCCCATTAGCTGTCAAGGCACAAACGTCAGGACGTGTTAAAATTTCCAACATTGACATCGCCTACAAAATGAACACACATGCGATCAATGCAGTCTTCGAAGGCGGTATGGCAGCACCAGATGGTATCGCTCGAAATCTCATCGTCAAGGTCGCACATGGAGATGAGGTCAATTTCGTAACCGAAGTCACGGTTTCATTGAACAACTCCCGAGGAGAGAATCCAACCTTCAAGTGGCAACAAGGTGATACTTGCAGCACACTAAGCGATGCGAGTGGCATTGTTTCGTTCGATACAGCGAACTGTTCATCCTCGCTTGATGCAAACGATGTACGAACGATCCGAATTCCGGTTACTGTTGACTGGAGTTGGGATGATGAAGCATCCACTGAAGCCATCCTTACGGTGAAGGATTCGCTGGGTACTGCAGTCAGTAATTGGCAAACAGAAGGCATGAAACTGCGTGTCGAAAACGATATCCAACTCGATGGACTTCAAGTGTTTGATGAAGCAGGTCGCCAGCTTTATCCGCAAGATTGGGTGCGAGGTGGACAAAATCTCTCTTTCCTTGGCAAGATTCATTTTGAATCATCTCAACTTTCACCACAATCTGGTGAATTTAATCTCCGTATAATTGGACAGAATGTGACATACGATGGTGATCCAATCGGTCAACCAGTAGTCTTGGCGGAAGAGTCAAATCCGAATTTTGGTTCCTATAATCTCACCTTTACATCGCCTATTGAGTCTTCACCAGGCGGTATGATTTTCTCAGTTGAGGCTGTCAACTTGCCGAACGGTTCAACCTTTACGAATCCAGGTTACAACACGATTCGACTTGTTCTTGATGGTAATTCACCTCTCGTTCTTGGCGTCACACCTTTTGATGGTCAGGAGCGTCATGTCGGACCGCCGGCACCAGGTGGCCAAGCAATTGCTGTTCATATTCAGGACAGCGTCGACCCACCAACACAGATCACACTGCACTATTGGGTTGGCTGTAAGTCAACCGTTGCTATTGGTTGCCACGATTTCAACTTCGATGGACTTCCTCAAGAGGATGAATACGAGGAAAAGACCTTGACATCACCTGAAACCATTGCTGGTGGATTGAACATCTTTAACGGGCTTCTTGATGATTCAATGCTTGAACATGGTCAAGTTGTTTCAATGTTCGTGAGCGGTAAGGATGGCCAGCAGAATCAAGTGGCGATGGGTGGAGGTCCAGTTTGTCCTCCAACGACCCAAATTTGTGGCTATTTCACCGATCAAGGACAAATTGAACCAGATTGGGATGCCGATGCATCGACCTATCGAATCCGGCAAGAATTTGAACCAGTTGTCGACCTTACCAACTCAAGTATCATTGGTCATGAGGATGAGGAACCATTGCATCCTGGAATCATGTACACTGCACAAGTTGTTCTTTCCGATCGCAACGGTTGGGATGACATTCAATTCGTCCAATTTGCGCTTGGTCAGGATGTCAATGATGACGAGACATCAATTTTCATTCAGCTCGAAGAAGATGAAAACGGTTTGCCGAAAGCGAAACTTGAATCTGGTGGAGAATACATTGCAGTTTCCAACCTTTATTCCCAAGTATCGACCTTTGGCGATGATGAGAATCAACTCCTTATTCGTGCAAGATTCCAACTCACTTGGTCGTTCCCTGAAGCATACGATACCAATGGTCTTGATCTCTTCATTCCAATTCTCAAGGTAACGGATAAGCCGTGCAATGAAGGTGAATCAACGCCATGTTATACGAAGATCAGTGGTCTTGGTTCCAATGCGTGGAGTCTTGACAACGACTTCAGATTCTACACCGAACCAGGACACATTAAGGCGGTTGAACTGCGTGATGGTACAAACCATTACAATGACGAGGCTGAAGAAACTCTCATCGGTAGTGGTCAGGCATTACGAGTCACAGGGCGAGTCCTTTTCAGCGAAGATGAGACTCCTGCGCCTCCAGGTGCGTTTGATGTTGTCTTTGGAGACTTTGATCACGTCTGGAGAACATCGCCTCGGGAAAATGGAGAATTCAGTCTGGACTTATTGGTGCCTTCTGTAAACTCAGGACATCTTGATTTGCGATTGCGTCTTGATGACTTACCTGGTTTAGCTCAAGATGAATCCAATCCTCTACCACGAGTACGATTCGCTGTCGATAGTTCAAATCCAAGGATTGAAACTGTGATGTTAAACGAAGTTCCTGCTGGCTCTCCACTCTCAATTGGTGATGCAAACGCCTTGACGGTGATGCTTGAGACTGTTGATGATAACGGATTTGATTTGGATAATCCTGCAGTTTTGCATTACAGAATTCGAGCAGGAGAAGCAGAGATTTCTCGTGGTGCTACGGCTTTGCCTGAAACACTTCCGTTTGGAGAACAGTTCTTCTGGACGGGTGAAATTGATTTAACCGACATGGGAGCAACAACCTTGCTACCATCCTATGTTGTTGACATATGGGTTTCAGGATCAGATGCTACGGGTAATCCGTTTGAAACAGAAAACAACAATCTTGGTGAGCCGTTTGCAACATGGCCGCTTTCTCTTGTTGGCCCGAGTATTTCGTTTGATCACCCTGAAACCGATATCTCGTGGAGCAATCCAAGCCCAACCCCCGACCAAGCATCAGAACTTGAAATCAATGTTCTCAATGAAGGTGGAAAGGGTCAAGCGACATTTGTTCTTCAACGATTGGTGGATGGAGGTAATTGGAACCAAGAATCCAATGTTTCCCTACCAGTATCTGCAGGCATTACTGTCGTCGCATCAATTCCGGTTGTTGCAGATGTTGAGCCTGGTGAATCGCAAGCCTATCGATTGTTGGTGCTCGTTGATGGTGTTGAAATGGACCGATACAACGTCGATCCTCTCATCGTCAAGAAGGAAACCGTTCGTGATGGTGATGCTCTTGCTCAGCAAGCTGAGGATGGGCAATTTGCAATCTTCATGTACATTGTCGCCGTTGTTTCACTCTCAGCATTCCTTTGGATGCTTGTCATGTATCGGAAGATGAAGTATGGCGACGAGGATGAATTTGAGGCTGATCAGACCGAGGTGGTTGCAGAGGACATGGTTGCAAAGGCAGTTCCAGAAATCAATACGAATGCGGTTGCACCGCTTCCTGCACCTATGCCTGCGCCTGTACCTGCGCCTGTTGCACCTATGCCACAACCCGCAGCTCCAGCGGCTCAACTTGATCCACGTGGAATTGCTCCACTACCACCGACAGGTATTCCTGAAGGTTGGACGCAAGAACAGTGGAATCATTTCGGTTGGCAATACATCGATGGTTTTTCCAAGAAATAATTGGGGTTGGCCAATGTCAGCAACGGATTCGATGGTCACGCTTCAAGAGCGCATGGTCAATCTCATTGGTCAGTTGACGATGCCAGTTTCTGAGGTCGCTCTCGTTTTGCAACATCATATTCAGGGATTGTTAGGTTCACTTAACGACTATGTAGAGAAAACTGGCGCTTCAATCAACGACCGAGTTGCTCATCCATGGCCGATTGAATCTCAGATGCGAACAAGCGAGAGTATGATTACATTTGATGCAGAAAAAGTACTCAAAATCGTTGATCAAGATCGGATGGATATTCTTTCAACACTCATCCGGGTGACGCTTGTGGAAACTGAGATGGACCTTGTTGAAGGAATTCTAGCATTACGTGCGTGGGAACAACTCGTTCGTCAACAACTTGCAGAGGCGACAGGGCCTGGGCAATTGTTTTCACCTCTCGAGTTCCCAGAAGAATGGTAGATTCGTGAGATTTTAGAAGAACAAGTGAGTGGGGCAATCATGAGGAATAAGCCGCTGTTGGGAATCCTTCTCTCATGCTTGATGCTCTCCATTCCAATGTCAGGATGTACGTCTGACATTCAGGAAATCTTTGGCGAGTCATGGGGCGTTCCGGGGGGTCTTGCCTTAGCATGTTTGCGAGACGATGCTTATCGAGAATTAATTATCGAAATCGATCATGCTCCAGGATACAATCCCGAGTCCTCAACAGTATCCCTCTTGAAAGAACGACTTGGTCAGGTTTGCGACAAACCAGATGGAATACGAATTGAATTGAATGAAGTGGACTTTTCTGAAATTAACACTTGGACTGCGGATAAGGTGAGAGATATTGCTCACGAGACAATGGATGATGATCCCCAAACATCAGTTCTTCGATGGCACGTGATTATGCCGGAAGGGAAATATTCGGATGAGAGTGTTCTTGGTGTTGCGGTTGATGCTTCAACGATCGCACTCTTCTCGGATTCAATCGATGATGCAACATCAATCTTCAATCCTCGAATTTCATCAGAAGATATTGAAAACAGTGTTATGGTTCACGAATTTGGTCATCTCCTTGGTTTGGTGAATCTCGTTTACACCTCACCCGCAGACCATGAAGATTCAGAACATCAGGGTCATTCCAACAACGAAGACTCAGTGATGTATTGGGCCATTGAAACCTTCACAGTCGATGCGTGGTTTAGTGGGGACTTGCCAACTGAATTTGACCAGGATGATCTCAATGATATGCAAGGTATGAAATCAGGAGAACTTGCAACATCTAATCAGTTATGGCGTCCTTAAGATGACTTCGTATTTGAAACGATTATGGTTGCATCTCGCCAGGCATCGTAGATTGACCAAAGCCAAAGTGGAACGTAAAGGACAATTGTTAGGGCCAATGGGATCTGCAGTAAGGTCCAATCAAAAGCACGTCGATGTTTTCGGTTGAAATGTTGTCCAAGAAAGAGCCCAGGAATTGCTGCTAACAAGGCTGCAAGGATTGGTCGAAAGGCACCCCACATGCCCACTCCGAGAAAGATTTCTCTCCAAATTTCGGTAAGAAGGCGCCAAATACCGAGTTTGGATTGCCCCGTTGCTGCCATACGCCTCATAGTTCGGTTTGTGTTTTGGTTTGTCAATCTGTTGCCATTTTGTCAGCAAAATCAAGAACATTCACCACCAGGCTACATCATGCCACGAGTACTTCTCACCGGCTTTGGCCCGTTTGGAAGTCATGACGTCAATCCAACGGAGGCATTGGTTGAATCATTTCCATCCCTTCTTCCGATCAAGAATCCGTTTGGAAACGGTTCGAGTGAGGTTTCAATCGAAAAACGTATTTTATCCGTTGACCAACAAGGTTCGATATGGACTGCAAATGAATTGGAAATGCGTGAATGGGATGCAATCCTTCACATGGGATTGTGTGGAGAATGCACGCATCCACGCATTGAACTACTTGCTGAGGATATGCTCGATATGCGAATTCCAGACAACTCAGGGCGACAGGTGTCTGATGTCGTACTCAACGGAATGGGGGCTCTTGCAACGCCTCTTCCAATTAAGAAATGGGTGGTCCATGATTGGGATCTTGATGTTGAATTGTCGAAGGATGCTGGGCGATTCATTTGCAATGAAACATACTTCCGAACCCTGGAAGCCCTTGACAAACATAAATTTGCAATACCTTGTCTCTTTCTTCACCTTCCAATGACTGAGTATTTTTCCAATCAAAATGCAACCAATCTGATTCGCAAAATTCTTGCTCATATGTTGTACAAACCGTCAATAAAAGTTGCAGCTGGTATCTTTACTTCGGAAAAAGGATTCCTAGCCATGAGACGGGGTGATGAAGAACCGAAACCTGGAAAGTGGGAATTTCCGGGTGGTACGATTGAACATGATGAGACGCCTGAGCAAGCGCTTCTTCGAGAACTTGAAGAAGAGTTGGGGATTGAGGCTGAAATCGTCAAAAAAGCAGGTGTTTGGCGTCATAACTATCCGTTCTTACACGTAGAAATTCATGGGTTCATCGTAGAATCAAGCAACATCGAAGCAATTCAACTTCAAGTGCATAGTGAGATGAAATGGATTTCATCTGTTGAAGATTTGACACTTGATTGGCTTGAGGCGGACATCCCAATTGTCAAAGATCTTCTCAATGAGATTCAATGATGCCAAGTGGATGCTTCACCAGTTTGATCCATTGCTGCATCATCATGGAGTTGTCTCGGAACATTTTGACGCCCATTATGCCATGTGCATGCTTCAATCCAATCGGATAACCCCATGCCTTCGAGACGAATTTCAAAATTACCACCAAGTGGTTCATCTTCATAGGTGAAGGCAATTTTTCCTGCAAAGGCTGCTAAACGGGAAACATTGAATTTGGTTTGATTTCCTTCAAGATGAATGCCCATCGCGTCCATGGCTGTGTCGAGAATCGCTTGTTTTCGCAATTGCTCGAGAAATATGTCAAAGGACAAATGGCTACATTCGATCTCGTCATACTGCTGACTTGGAAAGGATTGATTTGAAAATTCCTTGACACTTGCATCTGGAAAGAGAGTATGAATCGCTGCGGCAATGTTTACTGCGTCATCGCCAGGACGTAGTTCGGTCTTCAATGAAACCTCAATACCCTCATCTCGCCCATTGTACGATAATGGTTTCAGGTCCATGGTGAAAGGAACCAGAAACCGCTTTTCAACCTACGTATTGATGTGAAGTATGAAAACAGGTTTCGCACAGAGTAACATCATGGGCCCGTCTGAACCTTGGTTGGCAACGGTTCTCCCTGTCTTGAACGAGGAGGCTCACATTGAGGCATGTGTTAACTCACTTCTGCACCAATCACTACCTGCCAATGAACATATCATTATCGTCATGGATGGTGGCTCAACCGATGCGACCAAGGACATTGTTCAGTCGATGGTACGCGATCTGAATCAAGACAAACATCCAACACTTCTTTGCTACGATAACCCTGGTCGATTTGTCCCCCATGCACGGAATCTAGCATTGCAAAATCTGCCTGATAGCATTACACATATTCTGGAATTTAATGGTCACATTGAGGCTGATGAGGAACATCTCATGAAATTGAAGACAATATGGACTCGCCTTGAAATAAACCATCCAAATATCGCAGGATTAGGTTGCCGCGTTGTTGGCTACAACACAAACGACAACCTTGTAGAATCAATCATTGATTCAACGTTGGAAAATCCACTCGGGGGTAGTTCAGGGCAATTTGCAGTCTTTGATAGTGAAGGGGAAACAAACGTACCTGCATTCACGTTCCATCTTCGTTCTGCTTTGGAAGCGGTTGGAGGTTGGGACGAGTCGTTTCTGACCAGTCAGGACAGTGATTTAAGCATGCGATTAATCAAAGCGGGATACACATTATTCCGCACTCCAGAAGTCGAGGTGAAAATGAGAAGAAGGACCTCGTTCAAATCATGGTTTTTGATGAGTCATCGGTATGGATTTTGGCGCACGAAAGTACTGTTGAAGCACCCGAAGCGAATTGTTCTTCGAGAATTTCTACCACTGTTTGGCTTACTTGGTACAATCCTTCTTTTCATTGAACATCCAACCTATGCGATTGTTCCGATTGCGTTGTATGCTGCAGTTCTCATACTGTCGGGTTTATCCAATTGGCGAAATGGAGTGCGTCACTTGATTGGAGTTCCTTTTGCTCTTCTCCTCCTCCATATCGGTTTTACAATTGGCCTAGTTGATGGATTGTTCCGTAAAGGCGGTGCTTCTCAAGATCGTTGATGAAACAATACATGCGAATGCATAAGAAGCAAACCACCGAGTGCAATGTATGGCAACACGTCAGTCCTCTTCTCTCGGGCTCTTTGCCTTGCCTTTACTGGTCATGGGCTGTTTGCACATTGTTGTCACGCCTCTTGGAGATTTGCTCAGTATTTCATGGCTCTATGCCACGATTTGGTACGGATTGGCAGTACTAATCGGGTACATCTTGCTCAAACGGACTCGAAGAACCAAAGACCACGAGTTCCGTCGTTCTGAAATTATGAAGAAAATGAAGCATGTCTATGATGCTGAAGCAAAAGGCGTGTGGGAACAGGACACGCCAATCCAAGGGGATACACAACTGAGCAAAGAAAATTTGAATTCCAATATAGGCTCATTTGGTCGAGAAACTCCAGAGTTGGAACTTGACCGAGATGTAAAATCAGATGTGCAGATGCTCTCTGAACAGGGTTTTGTTCAGAAGGCGACGCGCCGGATGAGTGGCGATGGGCCGGAGATGGGTGAATCCCTTGATTCGACTGTTGGTTCAGTCCGTAAGAAAAGTTGGATGGATGGAATCATTGATGGAATCTTCAATTTGTTTGGTAAGGACAAGGAAGCAGAACGTGAAGAACTACGACTGCGTCGTTTGCGAGCCAATGCCGAACAAATGCCAGTCATTGCTCAACGACCCGTGGCCCCAATTAAGCAATCAATCACACAGGAATCAACTTCGAACGATAATTTGACCATGACTTCAATGAGCGATGATGGCGGTATTGTTTCATCCACAGTACAAGAGGCGCCTGCTGTGCAAGTTCAAAGAAAAGAATCGATTGAAGATTTAGCTATGCTGAGTCGTGGTACTGCTCCTGCCAGCCAACCAATCGGAATCGGGGGTGGCTGTCCCTCATGCGGAGCCAGAAATCCCCCTTCGGAACGTTATTGCCAATCGTGTGGTTCAACACTATCTGGCTGAATTCAACGTGAGGTTTTAGTGGAGCGCCTGTTGGCGTGAGGTAGGTGTGGAAGGTTGGCTGACAAACGAGACTATTACGAAGTTCTCGATGTTGACCGTTCTGCAACAGAAAAGGACCTGAAGAATGCATTCAGGAGACTTGCAAGAAAATACCATCCTGATCGTAGCGACGAACCTGATGCTGAAGAGAAATTCAAGGAAATTCAGGAAGCGTATGCGGTTCTCTCTGATGCTGATAAGCGTGCACAATACGATCGATTCGGGCACAATGGTCCTGCAGGGAATCCGTTTGGTGGATTTTCAGGTGGAGGATTTAATATCAATCTCGAGGATCTTCTTGGTGGTGATTTCTTTTCAGGATTTTTTGGTGGCGGTCGTGGGCGATCACGCGAGCGTCGAGGATCCGATATTCTCGTTCGTCACAGTATTGACATGGCGACAGTAATTACAGGGAGTGAGGAATCCATTGAACTCGACCTACCTGTTGAATGCGATACCTGTGGAGGCACCGGTGCTAAAGATGGAAACACCACGAAGTGTGTGAACTGCCAAGGACAAGGCCGCGTTCGTGTTCGGCAACAGATTGGCCCATTTGTCAATGAGGTTGTTCAGGATTGTCGCGACTGTGGAGGTGCTGGCTCTACCATCGAATCACCATGTGATGATTGCAATGGGCGAGGTCATCGAATTGAAACCAAGAACATTCGATTCAATGTCCCTCCTGGTGCGGAGCATGGGACTCGATTGAGGCTTCGTGGTCAAGGGCAACCAGCTGAACGAGGCCAAGGTTCTGCCGGAGATCTTCTTGTTGAGATTGAAGTTCTCACTCATCCATGGTTTGAACGCAATGGTTCAGATTTGATCATGTCTCTCCCGCTCGGCTATCCTGACTTGGTTCTAGGGACAAAAGTAACCATTGATCACATTGATGGGAAACCATTGGACATTGTCGTTCCCGCTCGTTCCTCTGCAGGCCATACGCTCGAAATCAGGAAACGTGGTCTTCCACATATGCGACGTAGTGGTCGAGGTGACGTGGTTGTTTTGCTGAAACTGCATGTTCCAGATAAGCTCTCAAAGGCCGATAAAAAGCAACTTGAATCCATGAAATCGAGCCTTAATCCAACCGATCAAGAGCAAAGAATTCTCGATGATGCAGCAGAACGAAGGGCGAACGACTAATCACTCTTCTTCAGGAAATCGACTCACTGTGGACGGGATTCTCATCGCTCTTGGAACGCCTTCAACTTGACCATTAAGTTCCACATCGACCTGTGTTGCATCTCCTAGCAGGTCGACGGTCAAAAATACGGTTGTGTTCTTTGTGATCGCATCGATGAAGACTTCTTCACCCTGATGTAACAAACGAGGTTCAACAGCATCAACTTTCAATGCCTGTCCATATGGTGCATCAAATCGGAAAGCAGCAACTTCCCAAGTATCATGTGCAGTGTTTAATCCAATCAATATTGGCCAATTACCGAGCGATTTAGCGAGACGTGGATCAAGATTCCAAACGGCGAGTGATGTTCCATCTGTTGTGTATGCATGTTCAGGTTCGCCCCATGACGCAATCGCTGATTGCCATGGCAATGTGGCAACAGCTTGGAGGGAACGGACAAGCGATTTTCGAGTCTGTTCAGGTGATTCCTTGCCTTCATCAAGGAGGTTGGTCAAAATCTTCAATCGCTGTTTTATCGCCCCTAATCGCTCACCTTCTCGCTTTGTTTTACGCATGGTGTACACGAGGAATATAGCTGGTACAATCATTCCAATTCCGAGAATCCATCGTACTGCTGAACCCCAAAATTTAGCCTCATCAGAAGGAGCAAACCAAGGTTCTTCTCCAATCTCGGTCGTCACTTTCGTTATTGTAATCTCATATTGAAGGACAGACAGATCATTGCTCCAGGATTGATTGTTGAGAATACTCTCATTCGCATGATGCAATTCGAGTATATGCAAACCTGGTCCGACCGTCATGTAGATGTCCATGTCACCATGAATATCTGGGCTCAATGGGCGTTCTTGCAGGACTTCCATGGTTTCCTGATCAAGCTCCTGAACAGTTGCTCTGAGGTCATCACTCATCCCACGAATGAAAAAGTGCAAGCGATGTTCTGAATCGACCCAGCCATCAACGGAGATCATGTAAATATCGTTTACATCCATCGTTGGAAGGGTAAGTTCTCCTCGGAATGACTCCGTGTTCTCGGAATACAATACTGGCCAATTGGTTGGTGCAAGATTGCTTGGATAGTAAGCAGGTGCATCGATTGAAGTATTTCCATCAGCAAAGGATTCGATGGTGATATCAACCCAATGAACGCTACTTTCAATGGTTAACATCGCTAACGTTGTGTTAGGATATGCATAGATGCGCTCGACTCTGTTTTTCTTAACGTCAATTTCTGGCATGAATATCCAATCATTGTCAATACGTACAGCAAGTTGTGCTGTTATGTCTTCGATGACGGGAGCAATCGTGACGATGCCAGCTGGGCCAAGCGAGAAAACACTCTTTGATGTTCCATGTCCAATTTGTTCAAATTGCGACGAATTATCTTCAATAGTCATGGTCAATTGAGCATCATGAATTGTTCTTTGAAGCGCATATGCTGCGTAAGGTGCTGAAGTTGATACTTTGACAATGATTCGTCCATCTTCCTCGATTTGAAGATACAATGTATCCTCAATGGTGCTTGGGTTGGTTCCTAGAATAGATTCAATGTGATCATTGAGGAGTAATTCACTGGTTTCGGTTTGGTGGTAGAAATCAAATCGAACTGAATCGGATGCATGATGCAGGGTCAATTCAACCGTTTCATTCGCCTTAACATCAAATCCATAATACTCGTCTGAATTGGTTTCGACACCACCCGAATCAAAGCCAATCGTTGAATAATCTCCTAGTGTAATCGACTTAAGATTGCCACGATGCATATCGAGACAAGTTGAGGCTAATGTGCATCGTTTCGAATCGGCTAATGCAAATTCACTTGGAGGACTCGGGCGTTGGTTAGGATTCAAATCATCCTCAACAATAAGGAACGACGTGGAAACGGTTTCATCGATGGTCGATAGTATGGTGATTTCAACACTTTCTGTGTCAGTTGCTCGGTGTGTGACGGTGGTCGAAGATGTAAGGCTCGTCTCGCCAGCATCGAGTTGAACTTCACATGAACTACAACCTACGTTGACAGAAACGACCATTCCATTCTCAACTTGAAGCGTTTGTTGGAACGTTTCTCCAGCTGCTAATGTAATCATTTGAAGTCGCCCATCGATGGTAAATTCATTCGAAGGGTCTTCTGCACCGATGACAGGTGCGCCCGAGAGAAAAAGAGCCAGCATGACGAGAACGGCCACCCATCTAGGCCGAAGTGATGCACCCTCCATGCTTCACGGTCGAAGGCCAAGTCTTTCAACACTTTCTTTGTGATTCGTGGCATCTTTGAAAAACAGACCGCCTCAGCATTAGTCATGGCAGAAGGACTTGGTCGAACGGTTCTTCACCGTCATCGATATGCACGAGTCTGGGGACTCGGTGATAGGTCTTCTCCAGCGATTCATACGCCAGCCCTCATCTCCACAGAGGACGACGAAGAAGCATGTCGTCAGATGTCTGCGTTTCATTGTCAGCAGACGCGTACCATTCCTGCCCGAATCACCATTTCGACGCATCATCATCTCATCCCTCCCGAATTCAAAGGCCCTGGTCCAACGATGGATGCTTCAATCGGCCACGTACTTCCTCCCTCTCTGGATGAGGCAAATGCAGGAGAATCTGCTGATTCAGGAGTTCTTCTTCCAATTTCATGGCAGCGATTGCATCATGATCCATCTCTCCTTGATGAAACTCTCAATCCAAGCATCGTCGTACTCGTTGATGCAATACAACTCGCTGCACAATCTGGGAAACTTGTCAAAGCCATTCAAACGATTAAACACCGTTTTCCAGGCGCTTTGCTCTGGACGCCTGGTCTTGGCGGCCCAGATAATGTAGCAGTTCTATCGTGGTTCGGTGTCGATTTGTTTGATACTTCGCGAACAAGATTTGCAGTCAGCTCCGAGCACATTCTCACCGCATTCGGCCCCCGCTTGCCACTCTCTGGAGAAACCTGTAACATGGATGAAGCACTTCACCATTATCAACAAGCAATTCGTTCGGTCCAATCAGCCATTGAGAATGGTCATTTGCGCCGTCTTGCTCAACAGCAGAGCTTGAACAGTCCACGATTGGTAGAACACATGCGACATTTTGATGCTTTATCTTCAGCCCAAGAAGACCTTCTTCGCGCTCATCCTAGTGGCATTGAAACCATCGAATTCATGGCGCAAGAGAGCCATCTCGATTCAGAAGTCCATTCTTGGGTCAATTTCATTCAGAATCGCTACATTGCACCAAATGCACTTGATAACACGCTCGTGTTACTACCTTGTTCAGAGCGAAAACCGTATCGTCTATCAAAATCGCATCGAAAATTCATCAATGCTCTCGGTACAAATGGATGTCATGAAGTGATGGTAACATCGCCGCTTGGCCTTGTCCCACGAGATCTTGAGGATGTATGGCCTGCTGGATTTTACGATATACCCGTTACAGGAGATTGGACCAGTGATGAGTTGCATCGTGTGCAGTCGATGGTTGAATCTCTTATCGAACGTCATGATTATCGATGCATCATCAATCATAGTGGAATCGATCTAAACATCGATACTATCGAGATTATCGACACGCGTCAAGGCGAATCATCAGGTTCTCGAAATGCTCTTCAGAGATTGACTGATGCAGTCGGCCATGCAAAACAAACGCATGAACTGCGTCGTAGGAAGGGCGAAGTTGTCAACATGGACCGTTTCCGAAGCATATCTCGTTATCTCTACAACAATGATGCATGGCTCGAGAATTGCCGTATACGTGGAAAGCCTCCGCGATGGAAAATTGAGAAAGAAGGGGAGCAAATCGCACTTTGGTTTTACGACCGTGCTGGCTTCTCGTTTAGCAAGAATGCCATTTTGTCATTGTATGAGCACAAAATTCTCCCAGTGGTGCATCTCAAACCCGATATCAAATGGAAAGGCGACCTCCATCTTGGGATCATTGAGTCATATGATCACAACATTCGACGTGGCCAAGATTTAATGGTGGTTCAAAACGATCAGCCGGTGGGCCTAGCAAGAAGCATCGCACCCGGTTGGGAATGGGCTGGTACGCCTGGTCGCTTAGCGAAAATGCATCAAAAGCATTGACCTGTTGAAGCGATGTGGTTAAGAAGGGTAAGCAGGTCGCAAGAATGCTCCGAGTGGTCCATATGGCACGAATGTATTCATCCCGAAAAGGAAAAAGTGGCTCGTCGAAGCCGTTCATGACTGAGCCATCCGCATGGTCCAACACCGATGCAAAAGAGATTGAATCTCTGGTTCTCAAGTATGCAAAAGAGGGTATGACCACATCCCAAATCGGTATTGTTTTGCGAGATAAGCATGCAGTGCCAAACATCCGCTTAGTCCTCGGTAAGCGAATTGGTGCCGTTCTTGCTGAGAACGATCTTGGCGGCTCATATCCAGAGGATTTGATGAACCTCATGCGACAAGCTGTCGCAATCATCGACCATCTTACGACAAATCACCGTGATATTCACAACAAGCGTTCCCTTGAGTTGACGGAAGCAAAGATTCGTAGGCTCGGTAACTACTACAAGGCTGAAGGCCGCCTTGCAGCAGACTGGAAGTACAAGCGTGACCAACTCCGACTCATCGTTGAGTGATTGGGAGCATTCATTTGTCACGGGGTCAAGGCCCTGTTGGGACGGCCATGAAGGATTTACGTACGGCTCCATTTTTTGCGTCCTTGAACGATGTAATCGATAGGGCTGTATCGTTTTTACAATCTGAATCACTCATGCTGGTGACAACAGCGGATTTGCAATCCATTCTTGCACTCGGATTTTTGGAGTCGGCCCTCCTCGACCGTGAAATTTCCTATTCCCGTCGAATCATGCCACCCAATTCGCATATTCCTCCCGATGAGCAGGATTTCGTCCCACCACAAGATGACAAGAATATCTTGTTCATTGATGCTTGGAATCGTTTTGAATCCTCAAGCGAAAACGTACTGATTCTTGCATCACAACCCGTTGAGGTTGAGTTTCACACATCCACCACGAAACGTCGGGGCCGTATCGATGTAGTATTGCAAGCATCTGCTATTGGCTCGAGTTTTTCACCAAATGGTGCTCGGACACAACGCTGTCGGCCGTATTCTGGTTGTGGGCAATGGATGATGGAAAGTCTTGATACCACGATGGATCCGATTCATACAATGATTCGGGATTTCCTTCGCGATGAGGGTAGCATCCAGGTATTACCTCTCCCCGAAATCAAAGAGCCAAGTGTGGCAATGATGCCTCTCGCTTCACCGCGACGCCTCAAACGCCTACAGAAGATATGGGCCGAATTGGATGCAACATCAAGATCACAGGCTCTCTCAGAATATGCTTTACCGTTGTTATCGAGTGAGGGAATTTCAACCGCTCGTCTTGAGGAATTGATATGGAAACGTATGCGAATTCCAAACGAGTCAACAGACCTTGCTTCAACGCTTCATCAACATGCTAGTAACTGGCCCAGTGAAGCAAATGCTGCTGTTTTGCATGCTGGAAAGATTCTCGATGAATTACTCAAAACTGGAAGATTGTCTTCATCGACGGATTGAAACATCAAGAGGTGTTGGATTTACTATGGCGATTGAACGATTGTTGACGGGCAGCATCCGAGAACGTGTACAAGACCTCATGTCAACGGAGGACTTGATCATCGAATCGTTCAAGGACATCGTAAAAGATGAACTTAAGGCACATATCCGCAACAAGATTGAGGAGGATCCTGATTTGCACGCAGAGATCAAGGAGGCAGTCGCCTATTACTTCCATCAAAAAGCTCGTTCGGTTTATGCAGAACTCAAAGCTACTCGAGCCGCGACCCGGCTTGGGTTGCGACTTCTGCCTGATGAACTACAAGGCGAAGTTGGTGAAGCACTCATCGGTCTCTTTGAGAAAGAACTTGGTACATTATTGGACAAAGCCCTTTGAATAAGAAATCCATAATGTCCTAGACATTTCATCGTTGATGTTATACGCCCCCTACGTGAGCGGTATATGTGCAGAGAATGGCAGGGCGCGTCTTCTTTCTCGTGAGTTGCTTGTTGCTCTCACTCCTCGCACCTTATTCTCCATTGGCAGGGAATGCTCAAGCGGAGGATGTTAAGATCTGTTGCGATGCTGTTCAAACCGACTTGTATCTCATTGGGAACTCAAATTTAGAATTATCGCCATTCACTGATTTGTTCTCAGAATCATCTTCCTCTGCATCTTTTGAAACATCGATTGCGTCCTCTGAACCGATTGGGAAATGGGAACTTGAATCAGCCTGGCCTGGTATCGTACCCGAGTCCACTTGGACGGTCGAGATGGACTATACTGTGACGGATGCGGGCGGAGCAAACCTCAATCTCTCTGCAACACTCGTCGTAGGAAGTTCATCGTTTACTGGTTTCTTAGGCGCTGAACAATCCTTTGTTACACAAGGTTCTGGAACAATCTCAATCGACATCCCCGTAGAAGAAGTTGAGGTTAACCCTGGGTCAGAAATTTCTCTTTCGGTCAATGCTAGAACCGTTGTTTTTAACGTTCCAAATGCTGGAGCCCAGATCGAATTTTTTTGGGGCAGTGAAGAAAACCCATCTGTACTCATAGGTGAATTACCCATTGTTGACTTGACATTTGACGAGCCTATTGTCGAGGGGGAATTGGTGTATTTTACAGTTCGAATCGACTCGCCTTTTGGTATGGAAGCCCTTGTGTTTTCGAACTCAATTGAATTAAGAGTCAACGAGATGATACTAACTGCCGATCCTACTGAAGTTTTGGAGGGCGATTCCATTCTTGTCATATGGGAATGGGATGGTGCATCGGGCGGAGAAGAATCCGTGAATGTATCCGTAGCCTACGAAATGCAAGAGGGACTTATTCTCACAGGGTCCGCCGATTTCAATGTCGAAACCTTCGATGGTGCTGGCGGGGGTGGGGGTTTCTATCCGTTGAATGAGCCCTTGCGAACGAATGGAAAAGGATCTCCACTTGACGTATCCATGACGATGGAACTTGATTCAGAGGATGGGGGATTGCGTCTTGCTCAAACAACGATTTTGACCATCGATGGTGAAATGGCGTTTTGGATTCGCTGGGGATTGGATCACCTTGGTGATGAAACGATTCCTCTTTCTCCAGTATTGAAGAATTTTGAAGGCGGTAACATCGACGATGAACAGCGTGGAAGTCGAGTAATTGAAAATGCAGAGATAAGTCAGTTCGAAAATTACATGGATTCCTATTACATCAGTTTCTTCCGCCTTGGTCTCGGTCTAGAATCCGAGGATTTGATTGGGGATCTCTCCGATGCACAATCATTTGCAATTACGCTGGATCTTATGGGTGAAGATCGAGTACGTAATGCCCCTCTCAAATTACGAATTGATTCTCTCACGCCAATCACGTCAGGCGTGAATTATCGAATCTTAAACAGTGCATTCATTAGCCCACAACCCTCTCCATTATGGTCTGTTTATGATGTCTTACTCACAATTGAGACAAGTGCAATGACTTCATTTTCAAAGATTGAGTTGAAGGAAACGGATGACATCGACATCAATCACATGCGTTTCCCTTGGGGTGAATCAGCAACAATCAAAGCGACTGGAATGACACAATCCGATAAATTCACCATCGATTCCACACCAACAAATTCTGTTATTCACGCTCCGATTGGTCTGACTATCATTATGACGCTCATCCTTGCAGGAGGTTTGTGGCTCTCGTTCAGAATGGTAAGAAATCGTACAAAGTATCCATTGATGATAGAAATGGTCTTGGTACCCGTTGTGTTTGCGTTGCATTTCTTTACACTTGAACCGCTATACATTCTCTCATCAAGTGGAACGATCGTGTTCATCTGGTGGGCTACGGCGATGATCTCACCAAAAACAGGAGATGCAAAAAACCCCCAATCTTCACCTCAGGTTCTCCTTACAAACTTCCCAACAATCGCCTGTCCTCAATGCCAAACATCCAATCCAGTGACCTCTGATTTACGACCGATACGAATACAATGCACCGGATGTGACAGGATCATCAAGATCGTATCGTAGTGTCAAAACCCTCATGAATAGGTACGTCTAGCACAACTCATGAGCGAGACAGTTGCTGATTTAGAACTCGATGATGAACACGTTACAATTGGATTGGATGATACACTTGTTGAAGGATGTAAGCGTCTTATTAGTATCCCTTCAGGAATCCTCGTCGTTCTTGATGACGAAGAGCAAGTCAAAGGTGTCATTGGCCAACGACAGATGCTCAAAGCGATTGGAAACGGTGTTGACGTGAATGAAACGACATGCAAGGAAGTCATGGAAATGGACGTTCTCAAGGTTGCATTATCTGATTCGATTGCAGACGTCATTAAATCCGTTAACGAGAGAATGCCACAAGCTGTAGTAGCAGTTGATGACTCAGGTGCATTCGAAGGATATTTTTCACCTGATGATTACCGTCAAGCGCAGACAATTCTTTCAGCGAATCCTTCCCTTGGATCGCTTTGATTGTTTACAAGGGTGTTATGCTAAACGCCCTTGTGTTCAAATCAAGTAAACTAATTGGTTTGCAGTAGGCCATATACAACGCTAGCGTCTGACAAGACCCACTGCAAGCCCTTTGATTTGCTAATGCCCGAGCAATGGATATTCGGATAGACCCTCTGAACCTATCTGAAAGTGATTCTGCTGGGAATGGGGGTTTCAATTCGAGGTCGTTTGACGGCTGAAAACTTAAGTTTGTGAAATTCGACAAATGGCTATGCCTGACAACGAAGGTGGTGATTCAAGAACGAATTCGAGGCCCAAATCAGTCGCTATTAATCTGTCAAAAAGTACAAACAAACCCAGAAATACAAACTCTCGAAATCCAAACAACCGAACTCCTTCCTCGAAAGGAGGTGTGACTCTACTGGGGCTGGGAAGCATCATCTTATTGATTTTGTTTGTACCAGTAGAAGGGCCACTTTATGCTTGCTTACTTCCATCAGTCTTGTTGTTTGCAATAAAGGATATTTTGAACATTCCAACAAAGTTATTCGTGATAATTCTCGTATCATTGGTTGTTGTAATAGGGATACAGTTCATCAATGCCATGTCAAGCCTCGGTATGTATTAACACAATATCCATATCAAGCCGTCTTTGGTGTTGGGATGAATTGCTTGACAGAGGGTAGCGTCTAAAATGACCCACACAAAGCCCATGTGAACTGGTATATTGAATAACAGTATATTGTCCCAAGCATATGGACGCAGAAGAAAATGCGGATTATTATGACCGAAAGACTT
>JASLVI010000090.1 GCA_030741455.1 Candidatus Poseidoniaceae archaeon
AACTGAATCTCCTTGAAGAGGCCAGCAACATGACGAACCCCGTCCTCGCCAGGTTTTGGACCCTCAATGGTTTTGAGATCTCGAATAATGATGAAGCGCTTCGCAGGAGGGCCGCTTCCGTCAAAGAAGAGCGGCATGCCTTCTGCATCTTCAGCATACAATCCCCGCTCCTTCAATTGTTCAATCAGTTGCTCGTCAAGAACGAGGTGGTCCACCCGATCTATTCGTCCGCGTAGTTTGAGGTGTGTTGTTTCGAATTGATCATCAAACCCTTCAATCTGAATATTCATCTCTGTTCCATCTTCCAATGCCCATTCACTTGCAATTGGTGCTGCAGCGGTCAATGCAAGATCTGCTAAAAGAAGACGCCCGAGTCTTCCTCCAATGGTAAGCGTTCCATTTCCTTCAAGCCAATCAGTCCATTCCTCGGGCGAGCACCCAATCAAATCATTGCAACGATGAACTGAAACAGCATTTGTTCGCGAAAGCCATGGGGCAATTTCAGACAAGTGCCAGAGCAAACTTTCCCAAATTTCTTGATTTGAAAGTGAAGTGCCTTGATGCATTGGAGTCCCTTCAGACAGTGGATCTCCCATCACTTCAATTCCAAGTAGCGTCATGAGATGTTCTTCTATCGCATGCACCAGCGTCCCTTTTGTAAGTGGGGCAAGGTCTTCTGAAGGTTCTGGAGTGTCGTCCGTAGCCTGAAGTGTTTGTTCGGCCCATGCCTGTCGAGGACAAATGAGCCAAGGCGTTAATCGGCTTGTCGACCATATCTTTGACTCGTTTTCAATCGGCTGACTTGAGAGGATTTCTTGCATGCTTGGAGAGGAATACTCTGGTGGCGGAAGCGGACGGGGGTCGAGCGAAGGCCCTCTTGAATTACCATTTTCCTTGAACCCTAGATGAGGATAGGATGCAGCTGAACGGCCACCGCTTACCCCGGCTTGAGGTACCGTTGGTTCGATGACAAGTCCCGTCGTGGTTAGTAAGTTGTCTCGTATTTCCCAAGGCATAATGCTTCCATTTGCAAGTGCATTGAATTTGGGCTGTCGCCGATAACGGTCAAGGTGGACGTCGCGTTCAAATCGATTCGCGATAGTGTTGGGCGACTGAATCTTTACACTCGGAGTTTGCAACGCTCTCAGTTCGAGACCCGCCTGTTGTTGACGATCTCTTTGCATGCGCTCTGCTCGTTCAAGTTCCACCTCATCTCCGTTCACAGATAATGAAGAAGTTCGATACGTCAACCAATTCCCCGTTTCTCTTGTGACGATTGACCAACCAGCACCATCAGAGACTTCTGCTTGAAGAAACGTTGGAATGGACGCAAGATTTCGTAAATCGCCTTGAAGTTCTACGCCCGAAAGATATTCGACAACAGGCGTTGAATTGCCCGCTGATTCATCATGCTCAGTATCAAACAGAAGCACTTGTTGGCTTGAATTTAATACGGATTTGAAGAGATGTCGTGCTTGACGGACTGGCAAATCTCCATCACTCAAACCCAATTCAACTCGAACTGCATCATCAACCCATGGTATTCGTTCTGGTTTCATCGACCATGATTCTGCATCAATACCAACGAACAGTGTAAGGTCTGATGGAACGCCAAAGGCTTGCATTGGCGTGCAAATGTGAACATCAAAATGACGAACTCGATTCATCGGTAGTTTCGTTTGGTCTGCTGCTAAACGACAAAGATCAATGAACGCAAGACTCGATTCATACTGAAGCAAACCATCAATGGAACGAACCCATGATTGGACAGCACCTACAGACGCATCATAATGGCGGCTACGTTCGAACAACTGCCCCCAATCACACGCTTGTAGAATTGTACCAAGAACTTCCCGGGGATTTTTACTTGGTTCTGGCAATGGTAGTGAAAGGTTTGTTGACGCTCCGACGAAGGGGTTTGCAAGGAAGCTTTTCTCAGGTTCGTCCAACAACGCCGCCCAGGATGTTGCTAAGCATTGAAACCACCACTGAGTCTCCTCAATCGCTCGTGATTCTTCCTCTCGGCGATATGTTTCAACAGAATAGGGTTTTGCAACCGACAAAGAACCAAGCCATCGTTGGAGAGCCCCTCTCCCGCCTAGGACATGGAAACTGCGCCCTATATTTTCAATCACTTCTAAGTGAGGTCTTGGCCGCCAATCTTTCTTTTCGGGATGCGTCAAATCAGAAAACATATTTCCAATGATTGGAAAAGCCTTTGACTGGGCGATATCGAACAATTTCGTTAATGACCATGCGTCTTGGCCGTTTGGGATTGATAGAAATCGAAGTATTGCTTGTATGGCAGATGTACTTCCGACAACATTTGCTTGTGCATCGCATGCAATTCCAACGCGCTGGAGTCGACGTACCCATTCACCATGCCGGCCCTTGTTGGCATCGATTAGAAGAATTCGTCCTTGTTGGTTCTTGAAGAAGTGATTGATGGTAGAAATTGCAGCATCTGGGATCTGAGAAGCCTGGTCAAAACTCAACAGATGGATGCCTTCTGTCGTGTAATCTCCATTGCCAACTGTCGGAGGTTGAACGGCATGAGGGGGCACCCATTCTGGAAGTTGATCCTCGCTTTGTATGAGAGGTATTTCATCATCAATGTATGCTCCATGAAATCCAAGTCGAAATGATCCAGTTACGCAGAGATGATGCATCGGACGTCGAGCCGCTATGGCCTTCAGAAACTGTTTCTCATCTTCATCAAAATCTGGAGGATGATTGAGAAGCAGGATGCCACTAATAGCTCCAAGCGTGTAAGGTAGAGGAAGAGTCACATCGTGTAGTATAGTACACAGATGCTCCAGAACTTGGTGCTCGTGTAGAAGACCTTCTTTTTCAAAGGTTGAAAGAATCCGATCGGCTTCATATGCCCCAGGGTCATCTTCCCAACAGGAAAGAATGCGATGTTTTGTTGCATAAGCATGAAGCGAAAGCAAACGCTCTGTTTTTGAGAGCGTCCATGGTCGAGTCACATCTGGATGTAATCGGGGAAATCGATGTTCCTTAGCAGCAGAAGAAAATTTTTCGTGTACTTGAACAAGACCAGTTGATGTTCGTGGCACAATCACAGGCAATCGCAAGTCGATCGTCAGAGCTCTCAGAAGCCGCTGAAGCGTTGTGTGCCTGCTTGAATCAACAGAACCAGCGTTTTCAAGGATGGTTTGAATAGACTCAGACCGTGTGACTTCATTGGGATAGATGACCAATAAATCATCTCGCCCTGCTGCAATTTCATTCACAATCCAAGACGGAACTACTGTGTTGAAGGGGCACGACTCAACTGTGATGTTCTCAGCCATATCCTCCCCACCCATCTTCATGCGTGGCGACAGTATAAAAGTGAACGCTCAAAATTTTGTTATTTTTTGTAGCGTGTTGGCATTCTTCATCGAGTTGGATGGGGTGTCGGATAATTAAATATCTAACATGAATTATTCATGTTTTCTTGTTTTTGGAACATGAATCGTTGGATTTAAATAGGTCGGCGTCCATAAAGATACTCCAGCGCGTCGGTCCGAGCCCAATCCCACTTATCCTAGCAACCACTCGGACTTAATCATGTTGGAACAAATCAGAACAAGGAGGACAAAATATGACGAAAAAGTGTGAAGAATGTGGCAGTTATGACTTGAAAGCGGACAGTATCAGAGGCGAGGTGGTTTGCAACGATTGCGGACTTGTCGTCGAGGATCAAGCCTCGGCAACCCAAAACGACAATGCAGGAGCTATGTGGGGTGAAAATGCATCCAACACTCCAACCAAGGATGAAGCCAAGATTAAGACTGGTTCGAAAGGCAATGCGCTTGGTTCCTACATCGGCAGACCGAATGAAGCCAAAGGCAAGTGGAAAATCCTACGACACCTGCATGCTCGAGATGTAAAGGACCTGCACCCAATGGCGCAAGCTACCATGGATGCTGCAAAGGAATTGGCTGGCAAGGACAATGCCATGAAGGCGAAGAAAGTCATCACGTTGGCAACTGTTCCGCTTGATGATGAGAAAGCGAAGGCGTTGAGAGAAATCGCTGATGAGGAAGACATCGTTCTACCAAAGAACTCTGTTTGCCGAAAGAAGACACGAGGCGGAAGCACGCAGAACAACGAGAAGTTGCTTGCCCTAGGTTGTCTGCGAGCATACCAGGAGCGAACTGGAAAAATCAACATCGATTGGCCGCAGATGGTTGAAGGCACTGGTTTGACCATGGCGCAGGTTGTTGATGCTGCAAAAGTCATCATGAAATACCTCAACCTGTGCGAGAAAGCGCACCTTATCGAAGAGCGAGCGGACCGAAAAACCGTTCATCTTGAGTTGAGAAACACCGAAATTGAGAACACAACACTTCGACTAAAGCAACTACTCGACGATGTGGATGATTCCCTGAAGACGCAAATCATGGACGATTACAAACAGCGACTCTTCGCGTTGGGCGAGCCGACATTGGGGGGTTCGCCATTCTCAAGCGAGAACATTGAGGCCAAGGTTCTATGCGCAATCCTCTTCCAAATCTCATGCGAATCCTTTGGTGTTGAACAAGGACGGCTCGAAAACATCGCTCAAGCGATAGGTCGATGTCGAAACACCATCAAGAATCGCCTCAAGTCCCTTCGAAAGAAAGTAGCTTCTGGCGAGCTGGTTGACTTTGGCGTCTTGCAGAAGAAGCACTGAAGCGACAGATGGATTATCTCATTAAGGAGAGGTTCATCCATCAATACATGACTCGATTGGTCGTTGTTGGAGTTTTAGCTGCCCTCATGTTATCGGTTGTGCCCGTAACGCATGCTGCAGAGATCAGAGAACTTGAAACTGGTATTCTCTTTGGGGGCCTTCATGGAATGGCAAATGAGACCATAGCTGTCAACAGTACGCTGGATGATCTACCTACAATTGCAGAAGATTACACGGCCACATGGTGTGGAAATTGTGTTGAAGTCGGCGATGCTCTCGAAACTGTAGCGGAGAACATAAGCATGGAAATCTATGCTGTTCATCGAAACATCTACGAGACCCAAGACCCATTAGGTAACGAGAATGTCGACGCACGCTTTAGGGACAGATACGATATCTATGCGCCAGAGTTCAAACCTCCTGTTGCTGGTATCAATGGCAAATTCGCACTTCGTGGCAGCAACCCAGTCGGCGATTCGCTGGAATCTGACTTTGCGGACTTAGCATCTGAACCTCGAAATCTTGGCGACGGTTTCGTTACGATGGCATGGACGCCTACTGGTGAAAATTCAGGAACTGTCGTTTGGAGCATTAACCAATCCACGACTGCTGTCTACAATGTGTCCGTATGGATGGTCGAGAAGGTTGCTTACTTCCCAGATGGTACAAACAACCAGATTTACTACCATCATATCGTACGTGAAATCATCGATGTGGGAACTGTTAACGATGTAGGACTGAGTTCAGGAACAAAGCAAATCACCTATGCAGATGCCTACGATGATGATGATCTTGAAGTCCACATTATGTTCCATGAATATATTGAACAGCCTGAAGCACAAGAAGACACACCAACAGAACCTGACACAGAAGATACCCCTTTCCTCTCCATGCCATTGACAATACTGGCCTTACTCGTCGTAGCTCATCGGCGGCAGAATCAATAGAAGTCAACCATATTTGCATGAAGACGGGCGTCAACTTCCGGCATGCGATCCGGTGGACGGCCTACTTCGATGAAACGGAGTACATAATCGTCGATGTTTGCAAACCCGAATTCCTCGGTCATCGGCTCCATGAGTTCTCGCAACGCCTGTCTAGGGTCTGCAATTGGGAAATCTCGACGGATAAAGACTTGGTTTAACTGGCGATAACGTGCGTGTCTGTATCCCAAAATCTCGAGGATGCGGCGAAGTGCATCTTCTTCTTGCGCCGAACGAATGGTTAGCCGCAACCGGCACCCCTGCATTCGAAACATTCCACGTACGCCGCCTAATTCGACCTGATGGCCAATCGGCTGC
>JASLVI010000091.1 GCA_030741455.1 Candidatus Poseidoniaceae archaeon
CCGTCTTCGGTGTCAGCTCCATCGATAATCGCTTGATAAATCTCCGCTGGTTGGTGTGGTTCGAGGTCGAGACAAGAGGAGAGACGGATGATGAGGCGTTTCTCTTCACGTGTTAATATGCCATCGAGCAGCATCACCTCTATGGTACTGCGAAATGCAGCAAGGCGGCGTACAGTTTTGGCGGACACGACTTGGCGTATGAAGAACTTCTTCTTGAACCCACGCGAAGATATACGCAAAAATTTGTCTTTTCTGAATGATGCGTATGGCTTATTCACCGAAGGCCGTGGTGTTGTTCTAAATCTCGCAATTTTGCTAGAATCTCTTCCGTGAAGGTATTTTTGATTTGAACATCATTGTATCCCCCGAAAACGTTGGTTGCTTCAAGCGTCAATTGTTGAGAGGCTGGAATCGCAGGGAATGTTCGATTGATACCATCGATGACAGAAATTGGAACATTTTCTTCAATTGCGAGAGATGTGAGCCAAAGGTCGTCGTTTTTCGGACAAACTTCGAGAAATTCGCGACCTCGTTGTTTAGCAACTCGAAGAAATTCTGGGCTGTAGATTTCCCCCATCGAGGATGTGTAAAAATTAAGATTTGTTGGTTTATCTGTCAACCCTGGCCCCCATTCAAGATAAGGGAGTGCTTCGGTTCCTTCGTCATTAAGACGGATGCAGTGGGCACGAAAAGCGTGCAATGCGTCTGGCATTTTTCTAATGGAAAGAGCAAGTTTTTGTAGCCACCATTTTGGATAGATATGATCATCATCGCCAGTAGCATGCGGTCGATCGAAATCTTCCATCATTTCGATGAATGGGAAGTATTTGGTGTGCGGGCCAAAATTTTCGACGAGTTGAATTTCAAGACCTCGTTTGACAAGTCGTTGGAGACCTTTGGTCGGTTGATTATACAACGATTCATCGTCCACGAAAAGAACAGCCCGTGAAGGGCGGATTTTCCCCCGAGCAATCGCCTCAAGTGAAAGGTGGGCTGTTTGAAACCGAATCCCATATGTTGTCATCGAAAGAGTTGGTCCTGCCTCTGATAGCATCGATCGTGATGAAAGGCGGTTATGGATGTTCAACTTCATCATAAGGAGATTGATGTACAATTTACTCGGAAGGTTACGGATGAATTCAAGCACACCCATAACATCTCAACCTGTTGATATTTACACGTCCTAGAATTGATTATATAATCACGTCGATAATCGATGAATTGGTATAAAATCAGAAACAAATGATGGGAAAAGGGGTTGAATCCATAAGGGTTGGAAGTCAGCGCCAACCAATGAAGAAAGTCATAATGCGCCAATATTGGCGGCTTCAGCAGTCTCAAACCGTTATTTCGATGGTTTTCTGGACAACGACTCTGACCTTGCTCATTTGGCCATATGTCAAGTGGCGATTTGAATCTACATGTGATTCTGGGTTGTGTTTTTCGAATGAAATCCTCGGCCTACCTTCAACCTATATTGGTTTGATGTCGATCGGCGTTATGGTTCTTCTCACCGTCCTCCTTATCGGCTACATCTACGATGTTGGGCTCGGTTTGTGGAAGGAGCATCTTACAATCTCCACCGAGCGAAACCCGTTTGGCGTCTACCTCATCTCTCCCCCAATGGGACTCATACTTGCACAAACAAACATGTTGCTCAAGCATATCGCGCCCGAGGATGAAGATGTTCAGCGCCACGTTGCATTTGTAGAACGATGGCTTGAATGGAATGCTGACGAAGAAATTTGGGCCCGAGCTATGGATGCTTGGAAGAATTCAATGAATGATAAGGACCCTCATCTCCCATTTTTGAGCGAAGAAATGCAGGCCGATTTAATCGAACGTTCCTCGTCGTTGCCAAAGGAATGAAACTGCATATTTTCTCCTCTTTTTATCCATAGGATTCAAAAGGTGAAGGCTGTAGCAGTGAATGCTGAATCACATTCACTTGGATAGGAAAATATTCCTAACCGTTGCACTGCATCCCCTTTTGGGATAAATGCGCCGACTGTGAGGAGGCCGAAAGGAGGATTCAATTTGGCTCGAAGAAACAATTCAGGAAATAAACAAGGAAAAGCGATGAAGTATTTGATCAAGGCTGATATTAAGGTCAATGGGACCGTTCAGCGAAAGGATATCATCGGGGCAATCATGGGGCAGACCGAAGGTTTGCTCGGTGATGAGCTCGAACTCAGAAAATTACAGCGAACGGCTCGTGTTGGACATGTTGACGTTGAAATGGAAAGCAAAGGTGGTAAGGTGCATGGAATGATTCTCATCCCTAGCAGCATGGATAATGTTGAAACCGCAATTATTGGTTCAGCATTGGAGACCATCGATCGTATCGGTCCATGTCAGGCAAAAATCACAGTTGTCGAAATCTCAGATGTTCGGGCAACGAAGCGAACTGCTGTTGTCGACCGTGCGAAGGAGCTGCTTCTCGCACTCGTAAACTCTGGAGAGGCTGCAAGCAAAACAGTAGTGGAAGAAGTCCGCTCCGTACTTACGGTCGGTACTGCAACAAACTACCACGGACTAACATGCGGTCCAAATGTGCAAAGTTCAGACTCCCTCATCATCGTTGAAGGTCGAAATGACGTCATCAATTTACTAAATTGTGGCGTCAAGAATGCAATCAGCGCAGATGGTGCAGGAAACATCAAACAAGAATTGATTGATCTTGCAAACGGAAAGCAATCCGTTACGCTTGCTATCGATGGTGATCGTGGTGGCGAAATGTTGTTCCGGCAGTTGCATGCCATTCTCAAGGTTGACTTTGTTGCTCAGGCACCCGTCGGACAAGAATGGGAGCTTCTGCCGCAGAAGACCATTACCAAGTCGCTCTCGATGAAAGTCGATGCTGCTAAGTTTGCGAAAACGATGCAGGCTCAAGATAAAGAAGACGAGAAAAAGCATGGCGTGGCTAATGATGAATGGGTTGAAGAGATGACTGATGTTTACGAAATGGAAGTCGCTCCAGCAGAAATCCAAGAGATGTTCGATCACCAAGACGCTTTGGGGAAGAACAAGGCAATGTTCATTCTCGCTGACGGTTCAGTAAGTGAAGAAATGGGTGCTGGTTCTATCGCAAAGACTGCGGCAGGCACAGAGGGTGTACAAGCGCTCATCATCAATGGACCTATCAGCGATCGAATTCAAGAAATCGCTTCTGAAGCGTCCATTGCTACCGTCGTTGGTACCAAGCCTGGTAAAGGATTTAATCAAGAAAGTGGACAGCAATCATGGTTCTCAGAATCACACCGTTGATTCCGTTACGTTCATTTCATTGTTCGGGTAAGGTGAACACATGGACCAAGACGTGGAGTCTGCTTCTGAATCCGAGGAAGAGATTGTAGAAGAAGAAATTCTTGATGAATCCGCCTCGGAAGAGTTTGAATTAATGGACGCTCGTGCATTGCCAATTCGAGCAAAACCGTTGTTCCACAACAATGGAGAAGATGTTGATGAATTCCCTCTACAAGAAACAAAAGATGGGTTTTCATCCACTTCAATTATTGTCGGGGATGGTTTATTTCGAGTTGTAAAAACAACAATGCATGAGGACGGGGTTCCAAGGATCGATGTTCAACTTGCCATGGACTCAGAAGTAACGAGTTTTCAACATGTGATTGAAAAACCAGAACGGTTAGAAATCGGCTTATCGATTGGATTTGGTATCCTTGGTATATCGTTCATGATGATTCAGGGATTGTCGTTTATGATTTTTGGATTGGCGATGTTCCTTATCGGATTGAAATTCCTTCCAACTAAACTCGAAACCCATCATCTGATTTTCTCTTCATGTGGTAATTCTCATGAAATAAATCTTGGAACTGTAGGGTGTTTTCTTCCTGGCTTCCGCACCAGCATGGCCTTGATTGGCCCTGTAATGGCCGAATACATCAAGGAAGGGAATCTTGATTCGGGCGACATTGATGAATTGCATGCAAAACTTCGCGCTCCCATCCTCCCCCAACCAGTAGCTCAGCCAGTTCAACAGTTACCAATGCCAACAATGCCCATAGAGATCAATACAGAAAATAATTCAAACGAACTTGATGTTGTGGTACCAGAAGCCCCGGTTCAAGATGTAAAGGAGGATGTTTCCTCTGCTGAGAATGAGCCCGTTGCCATGGGGCCTCCTGTCGTGGTACCAGCTCCACCAGAGCCTTTGGCTGCTCCACTTCCTCCAGCCATTTCACCCCCTCCTGTAGGCCCTCCAGTGCCATCGCCGCCGGTAATGGCACCAGTCGCACCAATGCCACCTCCGCCATTAGCGCCAATGCCTATGGGCCCACCTGGAATCAATCAACCAATCCCTCTTGACATGCCCCTTCCGGAAGCACCAAGAATCTCTGTTCAAGCCACACCAACTCAAGAGCCTTCGATTTCACAAGAAGAACAGGATGCTCTGCTTGATGAGTTGTCTTAATCAGTTGATTCCGCCGGCGGCTGGAAGATTCATCGATTGGATGAGGCGTTCGGTTTGAAGATTCAATTCATCCAAATTTGACGGTTCGGGAAGTGGTAAATCATCGGCTTTGAGTGGAACCCGTACTCCAGGCCCTGGTGTACGATTCAAAGCCTTTCCAAGTTGTATTGCATCTTCGAAAAAGTTCCCTGAAGACCCAAGATGTCGTGATTCCAGTCGCATTCTGACCCATTGTTTGTATCTTGGTAAAACATCTGCAATCAAATCAATGATTTTTGAACGCTCAATGTCGCTGGAGTCGTTTTGGGGTAACAAGCGCAAAACAAGACGTAGCATACGATCCACGCGGATATCACGAGGTTCATGGCCGACAAAAGAAGCGAGCGAACGCCGTACTGCGCCGAAATCTCCGGAAGCTGATAGGGCATCTGCTTCACTTGTTCGCCCGAGTAATCGAAGCAATTCTTCATATGAAGATAGGTCGGTTGTTGATGCATCTATTGCTGGCTGAGCCAAGACTTTTGCTTCAGGACGCTTCGTTTCAGTCGTTGGCTGAGGATCCTTTTCCTCATCATTCTCAGATTCGACAGGCTCTCCTTGAATTGATTCCGTAACTTCGACATCAGTATTCTCTACGTCCGCTTCCATCGCTTCTAAGATGGCTTCATGTGCTTCTTCAAGTGTGGATTCAGGTTGAATCTTTGCAGGCGTCATTCGAATCATGGATTGCTCTTTGGGAAGAAGTACTGGGCGTTGTTTGGGCATCCATGATAGGTATGTGTAGCCTTCATCTTCAACTGGGCGTTCTGCTAAATGACGAATGAGCGCTGGAATCTGTTGTTCGATTCTTACCAATTCCAATGGATTACGTACTTGAGATGCTAATTCATCTGCTCGTTTCGTGTCTCGCCGCCAATCAAGTCCTGAAATTCTACGTTGAATGGAGGCAATTCGCGTAATTGTTTCCATCGCTTGTGTAAACTGGTGGAAGAACGAGTCGGGGTGGTGTTCATGGAGATTGAGCAGCTCTGTGATGTTCCAACCTCGCTCCTCCAACCGTATGAGTTCGGTTTTGGAACGTTCCAATGCATGGGAAGAAATGCTACTCGAAAGATGATGGTTGTGTTCAAGTGCTGCAATTGCTTCTTCAAACGAATAAAGATCAGGGAACGTTTTGTTTGCATCTGCCCTTCCATGGCGAACGGCTTGTTCCCATTCGGATTGCAACATTCGTCGATGACGGGTATTTCTGACCGTTCGCTTTTCAATCCAATCTTGCATTTCATCCAGTAAATCCTTCTCAAGATCCATCGTTCTCAAAATGATCGATCTTCGCTCGACTTCTTCCTCGCCGCCTAGTGAGGTGTCGAGTTGAAGCAGCTTGTCAAGCAGCGTATTCGCTCGCTCATACACTGGTAATTGAAGATGTAATTCTGCTAAACCTTGCTGTGGATCTTGTGTGACCTTGTATCGCCAAACATCCATCTCAAATCCAAATTGTTCCCATTGCTCAATTAAGGAAGCGCCTTGAAGTTCCTTCTGTG
>JASLVI010000092.1 GCA_030741455.1 Candidatus Poseidoniaceae archaeon
ACATTGGTCGTATGGCTGGATTTATTGGCCTCAATGTAGGTATTGGTTGGATCATCTACGCCTTGTTCAAGCGAGCAGGTGTCATCGGTGCTCCAAAGGTATTGGATGCTGAGTTGGTCAACGAGTCGTGACCATCATGCAGGCCGGTTCGGTTCCAGCCCATGTCTGGTTGGTCCTCGGAGTCGCCATTTGTGGGGTTTCGAGTGCAGGTGCTATCTTTACGCATGTCGATAATATTCCGCCATTGCTTCGCGCCTCTTGGCGTTTGCAATTGACGGCATTGCTTCTTGCTCCACTTGCTCTTTGGCAATTCAATTCCATCAATGCTGAAGTCAAATCCAAACTCTTTGATTTGTCGACAGGAAAAATCATTGCTGCAAGTGGTGCATTCTTGGCCCTTCATTTCGGATTTTGGGTAACTTCGCTTGATTACACATCGCTGACGCATTCGTTGTTGTTTGTCACAGCCCATCCACTTGTCATTCTGATAGGAATGTTCTTGTTTGTACGTAAACCGAATGGAATGGAATTGATTGGAGGACTTGCTGCCTTTGCAGGTGCAGCCATCTCCATGCTCGATGCAGGTGATGTACAAGGTGATCGTTCCGTGACTTTCTTTGGTGATCAATTGGCATTTCTAGGTGCTGTTTTCGTTGTAGGCTACATCGTCTGTGGGCGTATTTTGCGAGAATGGATGCCATTGTTTCTCTATGCTTTCCCAGTGACACTTCTCGGTGGTTTGCTCCTCATTCCAGCATCGATGTTGCTTGAAGCAGACTATTCCCAACATGGTGCATTTGGATACATTGGTCATGAAACACTCGTTTGGTTCGTTCTGCTCGCATTTATTGCAGGAATTCTTGGTCATACCGGTCTCAATTATTGCCTAAAATATGTATCTCCCTTGTTGATTTCAATCAGTGTTACACTTGAACCTGTACTTGGATCAATCATTGGGTGGATGTTTTTCTCAACGGGTGTCCCAGGTATGTGGACGTGGATTGGTGGTCCGATATTGATGCTTGGTATCATCTCGATTCTCTATGGCGAACACATCACAAATCAAACATTAGTTGATAACAAAGCGATGCTGGAGGTAGAATGATGGAGAAAAAATGGGTGCTCATGACCAACGATGATGGTATCGAAGCTCCAGGCTTTGAACATCTTGTCAAAGCGATGAATCGAGCAGGTATACCTGTTGTTGCTTTCGCACCTTCAACCAATAAATCTGCATGCAGTATGCAATTGAATCTTGGTCAACCCATCGACTTACACAATCGAAATGAGTTGATTGAACAATGGAATCTTGATACATCTGTTGGCGTTCATCTATTCGCACTTGACGGTACGCCATGCGATACGATGATCGTTGCATTGGATGGCGGTCTCAAACATGTCTTGCCCGATGTAGAACCATCAATCGTTTTGTCAGGTGTGAATTTAGGACCCAATTTGTCACAGGATTCCTATCATAGCGGTACGATGGGCGCTGCAAGAGAAGCCGGCTTGTATGGTATCCCTGCCATCGCAAGTTCCTACACTTCCTTTGACCCTGATGGAATACAGGTTGGCATCGATGCAACGGTTGAATTTCTTCAACGTGTTCTGCCTCTCATTCCAAAGGTTCCTCAGAACCTTTGTCGTCCACATATCGATGCACGGGCAGAACATGTTTCTTCATGGCCAAATTCACCTATTGAACGTACTTCTTCTCAAGCGGATCAACAACTTATGAATGCATTCCTACATGGTGAATTGATGCTTAATCTGAACGTCCCGCCAAACTGGAATGGTTCCTATCAGACAACACGATTGGGAATGCGATGGTATCGAAATGCAGTCCAATTTGCTGAGAGGAGCGAGGGATCTGTTGAATCCACCTTCACAATTGGTGCAGCCTACATCGACAATCATGTAGTTGAGGACGGAGATGTGGATTGCGTCGAAACAGGCTTTGCTAGTATTTCCTCACTTCCAACATGGCCTCAAACGCATCCTCTTGCATTGGATGATGCATTGCTTGCACATGCACTCAATCATGATGAAACCGGCCAACCTACGTGGTTCAAAGGTTGAGTTGAACTCCTTCGTCCAGAAGGAAGTGGCAAATGGCGATTGCATGATGTCCTTGCAACCACGTAGATCCGAGTGATCGAGGAATCCCCTCATCGCTTTCAAGCGGTTGATCATCGGAAAGCAAGAACGTAATTGTCTGATCATTCGGTTTAGAATCCTGTGGAATTGCCTCATCCTGATTCCAGAGTCGTTCCCCATTAGCATCGAGACGGACAATCACAGAATCACTCCATTCGGAAAGCGTATGCTTTAGAGTTCCTCCTCCATCATAGAGACCTGGCGTGCGTTCAATCCACTGACCAATGGCAGGAGAAGGCTCTCGAATGGCTTTGGCAATCAAACCAGCTACACTCCGTTCTTCTGCATGGAATCCTCGTAATTCAGAACCAATAAATTTCAATCGACGGTGAGGCCCTGGACCCCCTTGAAGATGAAGAATAACCTCTACATTTGAGCGTAGATCATGTGAAGTCAGCAGAGCGGACATCACAGCACGAACGAGTACATCCATTCGACCCGCACCTCCTGCAAGGTCATTGAGTGGTAACTTCCCTTTGTTCATGGCTCTATGGCCAATCACTGCAAAACGACGAATGTTAATCCCCTCGTTCAATGATGGTTCGGAGCGCATCGCAGAGATCAAAAAGCGTCTCAAGAACAAAATGACTTCCCTGTTTGTCAACGAGGTAACCTCGAGGTTTGGTTGAATCATTCAGGTCTTCCAATCGGTTGGCAACAACTGCAGTCATTTCAGAATGCTCAATTTGAGCAACCGCCCGATGAATCAAATCACGTTGCTTGATTCCTGTTTCAAGTTTGAATCCAATGCGTGTTGAACCTCGAACTTTTTCTTTCAATTCCTGAATGTGTTTTTTGCCCTCAACAAGGTTGACTTGCAAGGGCCCTTGTTGGCTTGCGAGTTTACCTTCTGCAGGAGAATCAACGATGTAATCCAGAACTGCAGCTGTATGCACCCATGCATGAATCTCATCATTGGCGATTGCTTTGAGTTCAGCTAACATCCGATCGGGTTGTTCGGCTTTGATGCATAATGGAAGCCACGGAGGTTGAGGAGTACTTGTTTTTCCAACAACACACGTTACATCATGTCCCTGCCGATACAATGCGTCTGCAATGGCGTAGCCAGTCATTCCTGAACTGGTATTTTGAATACCGCGTACATCATCGATTGGTGAGTATGTTCCTCCAAGTGTGACAACGACGTTTTTGCGATTGTTCGTTGATGAATGAATGCCATGTGCGAATCGAGCAACAATATGCCGATGGTTCGGTGTCTTCCGTTTCCCTTCCTCAAGATCACCCCACATGACATCAATGCCTTCATTTCTTAGTCGTTCAACGATATCATCCGTTACAGGATCGTCTGCTAAGTCAGCGTGCATGCTTGGAACCATCAGTACATGCGTGTCACGAGAGCGTGCGGCACTCAATGCCATCAACAATGGTCCTTGTTGCATACCATGTAAGTGAGCAGCAATTGTGTTTCTGGTCGCTGGTGCAACAAGGATTGCATCGACATTCTCAAGTTGCTTCATATCGCCATCCCAATCGGTAATGACTTCACATTGACTCGCCCATTCAACGGCAAGTGGTGTGACAACACGCTGTGCACTTTCGGTCATAATGACGAGCATCTCCGCACCATGTCGACGCATTTCACGAAGAAGGCGTACAGTATCAACCGCAGCTATACCTCCTGTGACACCGACGAGAATACGCATTCCAGAAAGGCTCGAGCCTTTCCTCTCGACGTCGGTATCACGGACGCTCATGACATTGCGAGAGGATTGACCATGAAGACTTCTTCGCTGTTCACAAGCCTTCATGTGAGGAGTATGTTTGGGTAGTTCATGGCAGGGGACAGAGGCGATGATATCGTCTTGGCTGGTTCAGCAGGGCAACGTGCTTCAGCAACTCTCTCTGCTCTTTTTGACCAAACCCACCGTAGCACATCGCTCATCTTGGCCATTGATAGTATCATCATTGTTCTTCTTGCTCAACAGGTCTCTGCAGCATTGCAAACAATTTTGGGTAGTTCTGCAATGCTCGTTTGGGCTATTCCCCTCTTTATCTGCGTCCTCACATGGTTTTCATATCGTTCACGCAGAAGTTGGGCATATTGGCCTGCGGCAGCAATTCTGGCTATTGCCTCGGTAATATTTTTCATCCTGTTTTTGCAATATTTGTTTTTCGTTCTTTCTGGAGTTGTTGGCGCCTTACTATTCATGCTGATTATGGGGTACGCAGCATACAGTTCCTTCCAACGTGTTCGTTATCATTTCTCCCCTCTCTATCGTCAAGGTTATTCCGCCTTTATTCCTACGCCCGAAGTAGATCTTGAAGATGGTGAAATGCTTGCAGCATGTCCAAACTGTATGGCTGTACTCGCCATACGGCCTGATTTACTCTCTCCTTCGGATACATGCCCCCATTGCAAGAAACCACTTGTCAGCAAAGAACTGGCTCAGCGCCATGGTTGGGAAGAAGAATAATCATTCAACTTGAACAAGAAAGCATTGAGCAACCAACTCGATGTCTTGCCCACTCAGGTCGCTTTTGGAACCACTTCTTCTCATGTTGAGGTTGTTCATTATATGGATCTTTGAGCAGTTCATACAATTCTTCTGCAACGCTGTAATCATCTTTTTCTGCTGCATCAATCGCAAGTTGTGCCATCCAATTTCGAAGTACATATTTTGGGTTTGAAGAACGCATTACTTTGCGGTCTGGATTCCCTTCTACTCGTTGCCACCAAGCCTGTAGCCATTGATTCCATTTCTCTCTTGGAACTGATTCTTCATTGTAGAATGCAAATTCTAAATGATCAATCCTCGGTTCTACCATCGAAGAAAGCAATCGAAAGAAGATGGTCATATCGGTTTCAACGAGTTGCAGGTTTGTTGTCAATTCTTGAATCAGCTCCACATCGGAATCTTGAAATTCATCAAGACCAAGCTTGTTGACCCACATTGCATTGTTTTGTTTCTCATAGGTCGTATAGTATGTTTCGAGGCAAGCATAGAGACGTTCAGCATCATCCATCAATGGACTGATCGATTCGAGCAATCGTGCTACATTCCACGCTCCAATCTGTGCCTGATTGCTAAATCTGTATCGCCTTGTGCGTAAATCGGTCGTATTTGGTGTCCAGTTTGGTTCAAAGTTCTCAATCCAACCATACGGGCCATAATCAATGGTCAATCCATGAATTGACATGTTGTCTGTATTCATCACACCATGAACAAAACCAACACGCATCCAATGTGAAATCATGATCGCAGTTTCTTCTGCAACTTGCTTTAACCATGAAATGAGCCCATCATCCGTCGTTGAGGAATGCTTTGGAAAATGATGCTTAATTGTGTAATCAACCAACGTTCGAAGCGTTTCGCTATCACCATTCAATGCATGAATTTGGAACGATCCAAAGCGTAGGAAACTAGGAGCTACACGACATACGATTGCACCTGGTTCTGGTGCAGGGTTACCATCATACATGATGTCTCGAACCACATCTTCACCGGTTGTAACCATCGATAGTGCACGCGTTGTAGGAACGCCAAGATGATGCATAGCTTCACTGCAGAGAAACTCACGAATCGAAGAACGTAGGACGGCCTTTCCATCCGCAAACCGAGAATATGGTGTAATTCCAGGTCCCTTTAATTGCAACTCAAGGATTCCATTCCCAGTATCAACTTCACCCAATGTAATTGCTCGACCATCACCAAGTTGGTTTGCCCAATTCCCAAATTGATGGCCTCCATAGCGTTGAGCATACGGATCCATTCCTTCAGCGACTTGATTGCCCCCGAGAATCACTTCTTCTCCACGGTGTAAGTTCAGAAGGCCTCCAACTTCATC
>JASLVI010000093.1 GCA_030741455.1 Candidatus Poseidoniaceae archaeon
ATTGCGCGGCCAACTTGAGGAACAATATGAGGCCAAGCGAACCGATTGGGCTGAGCGCCTTGAAATTGAATTCCAATCACGTGAAACTGCTGCCCGTAAGGCGATTATGGCCGAACTTGATGCACAACTTCGTAACGAGCGATTGACTTTCGAGACCGACCTTGACCTTCTCAAGGAAGAAACTGCGCTCGAACTTGAAGTCGATATGGAAGAACGTCTTGCAGACTTCCGTACTCGTAAGCAAGAGGAAATCGCGATTCAACTTGAACGTCAACTCGACAAGCGTGAAGAGATTATGCGCAACAAGGCTCTCATCGATGTCCGCAAGCGAGAGGCATCCATCCGTGCTGAAATCGAGGCACAACTCGGGCTCAAGCGTGCTGAAGTCCGTGATCGTCTCAACAATCTTGCTGAGAAGATGGATTCCTTCCGTGAAATGGCTGAAACCAAGATGCGTGATGCGATTACATCCCAGATTCAAGGCGACATCGATAGTTCTGAATCTGAATTGCAAAGTCGTGAACAAGAGTTTGCTGAACTTCAACAGACCGATACGCGAGCAGAAAAGCGACAGAAGTGGATGCAATCCATCTCTGGACAAACGCCAGCCTCCATGCCAATGGGTCAAGATCCATCAACACTTGGCGCCCGTTCACCAGCCCTCAGTGGCATGACGCGAACCCTCGGTTCAGCAGAAGCACAAGGTATGGGATTGGGCGGTATGCGCGCACCAATGGGTGGAGCAAAGCCACTAGGACAAGCACCAACACTTCGTCCGGTGAAAGCACCAATCGGCGGTGTACAGCAAGGAGCAGGGCTTCCAAAACCAATCGAGCGTCAAACTCGAATGCCAATTCAACCCCAGACGCCAGTCGTTCAACCAACGCAAGAACTACCAGCAGAGGAAATCGTCGTCCCAGTCGGTGCTGTTGAAGTCAGCATTACGCCTGGTGAGGATGGTCAATTCGGAACCAGTGATGATGAAGCTCGAATTACCAAGCGAGATCTTTCTGAAGTTGAAGAAGCGATGGAAGAGGTTGTCGAGGACGTTGTTGAAGCTGAGACTGAGGTGGCTGCACTTCGACCGGTTCAAGGAACGCTTACACCACTCAACGTTGTTGCAAAGGAGACCGAAGAGGCTGGAGATGAAACCGAAGTCGCTATGCTCAGGCCGGTTCAACGTTTGACTCCAATTTCAACGCAGCCAAAGGATGTCAAAACAGCTAGCATCACGCCGGTTTTGCCACAGATGTTGCCGAAGAAAACGCGCGGTCCGCCTCCAAGTTCAAACAAGGGTGAGAAGCCACCCTCGGATGAATCGTGATTGAACATTCATGCGTCTGTTTGATAATTCACAACAACCTCGCTTGTTTATGCGAACGACAGCCAGCATCGTTTTGTGCTTGCTTTTGACCTCACTTTTCCTGCCAATGATGTCCGTATCAGCGAACCTCATCGATGCGGGACAAACCGAAGAAATCAGCGAGAAGGTCGTTGCTTGGGAACAGATGAGTGATGGAAAAATCATGATGGTAACTGGTAGTGGCATACTGAGTATCAACACGTTTGAAGCCGGTGTTCACAGTGAAGATTGGAGCCTTGATCTCAACGTGAGTGCAAATTCTGCAACCATTGATTCGGGAGAGAACCTCATCGCAGTCGCTCATTCCTCGGGGGTTGTCGTCGTTCAAATGGTGCAACAGATTATCACGGAATACCTCAACACAACCGACCCAGTGGATGTTGTTGATTGGGATTCAGATGGTGACATGTGGTTGGGCTATTATGCTGGACAACGACGTGCCGATGAATGGTCTGCAGGCGGTCCAAGTGGAATTGCAACCATTGCCCATACAGGTGGAATGAAGACCATGATCGTTGCACTCAACGGGGATGTCTTGACAGGAGGTTATGATAATCGCGTCAAGATTACCTCCAACTCAGGGACGCTGATTCAACAACTGACCGAGATGACATCAGCCGTTAACGTCATGGAGATCGATTCGAATGGGCACCTCCTCGTTGGTACAGCAGGAGGCGATCTCTATCGTTACAATCTCACAGATTATTCCTACGAGATGATTTCACTCTCCTCAAATCCACAAATTGTCTATCTCCGCCAAATGGATTTTGCAACCTATCACGTTGGTACGCAATCGGGTGAAATCATCGAGGTTGATACGACGACATTTACTGAAGGCAACATGTACGATACGAGTGGAAAAGTCATTGGCTCGTTGAAAGGATTGAACAGTGAAATCTACATTGTTTCAGGATTTTCATCGTCCACTCGCGTTCATCTCTTTGATATTGACAGCGATGCGGATGGTGTGACAGACGCGCTTGATGCGTTCCCAACCGATCCGACTGAATCCATGGATAGCGATGGTGATGGCGTCGGTGATAATGCGGATGAATTCCCAAACGTTGCCAATGAATCCGTAGATTCTGATGGTGACGGTGTTGGAGATAATTCTGATATGTTCCCTTCCAATGGAGATCAAACCACAGATTCCGATGGTGATGGCTATGGCGATAACAGCGATGGACAAGATGGAGATGCATACCCCTCGGATGCCTCACAATGGTCCGATACCGATCGTGACGGTTATGGCGACAATCCAACAGGAACCACACCAGATGGCTGTCCGAGTGTCAATGGATTCTCCAATCAAGATCGCTACGGTTGTCCAGACAGTGATTCGGATGGATACTCTGACCCTGATGAAAACTGGACAAGCGTTCAGGGAGCGGACGCACTACCATCCGATGGCACACAATGGGTCGATGGTGATGGCGATGGATATGGTGACAACGCCCTTGGCAACAACCCCGATAAGTGCCCAACCAAGGCTGGAACATCAACTCGAGCTTGGCTACCCGATCCTGAAAATCCACAACAAAACACCGAACTTACTTCACATGGTTGTGAGGACAAGGATGGCGATGGATGGGCAGATGCTTCTGAATCCAATGGAATGGATGAATTCCCCGATGAGCATCTCGATATTGACCGAGATGGACTCGGTGCGAATTCAGATTACAACGACGATGATGCTCGAATTCAAACCGAACAAGATCATTGCAATCTTGACTTTACCGATGTTCGTGAAGTATGCCAGGGATGGAGAACCCCTGCCTATGTTCAGTATGTTGCAGACCAAGTTGCTGCGAATTCAACCCCAATGACCTTTTCCAGTTGGAATACGACGGGTGATTCTCCTAAATCTTCCACAGAAGGAGAGTGGTACGAAAGCGATGCAATGGGCGACGCACTGTTGTATGGTGGTATCGTCTTTGGAGGTCTCACCGTTGTCATCATCATCGTTGGTGCGATTATGGCGCGTCGAAAGACGGCGACTGTATCAAAGGAATATGGTGGTGTACTGCCGAGTTCTGCAGCAATGAGCGAAGCGCTTGAGGGAACTGCTGGTTCTTCTGCTACGGGTGGAATCGACTCGAATTCACTTTGGGACGATGAGGTAAAACCACTTGAAATGGATGAGGAAGAGGAATTGGCAACTGATGATTCGGAACCTGTTCAAGAAGAGGTAGCGTCTGAGGAATTATTCACCGGTGATGAATCGATTGAATCGATTGCTTCAATGGGTAGTGAATCTGAAGTTGCTACTGAAGAACCTGGACAAGAAGCTCCAGCAGAGGCTCCACCTCTTCCTGCATCAGGACTGCCTGAAGGTTGGACAATGGACCAATGGAAGTGGTACGGTCACGAGTATCTTGCCAAGTATGGCAACGAGTGATTATCGCCAAACAATTGGTAGGCTTGAGCGAAGTTCGCCCAACTCATTCCCCGTATAGATGGGTTTTCCATCCTCCTTGAGAACGTTCATGATCAACCAAAGAACAGCGTTCCATGATTTATTTTGTGCAAACAATTCCACGTCTCCAGCGGTTGCGGCAATGAGCAGTTTCGCTTCGTCCGTTGAACCATCAAACAAGGCTCGAATCAATTGTTTGGTCGTCAACATATAGCCAGATGGGCGCCATGCCATCATGATGTTCACCTCAAACCTCGAATGGAGCCATATTCAAACGGCTCACAAGGTGATCGACGTTCACATCTGCTACACGTTGCAAGTGATCTCGTAACGTATCGATTTCGCCACGCATTCGAGCCATTTTGTGTATTCGAATCAAGTCTTCAAGAAGCGTATTTACGCTCTTATGCCCACTTACAGTACGCATGGTATTCAATTGTCGTCGAACTTCGTAACTTACACTCACCGAGGTCATTCCTTCTCCAGTCATTTGTGCATCCCAATTGACAAGAATTCCCTTCCCTACTTAACCCAACCGCGCGGTTTGATGGTACTGAAGTTGATTTTCAGACCCTTATCGACGATTCGAGAGCAATTTTGGATGCTCTTTGACACCAAATTCTCGGCGCATCTCTTGGACTCGATTATGGAATTCTTTGGCCAAGGTCCAGTATTCAAGTGAACCTGCACCTGCACCGCTTGCCCGTGGTTCATTCAGAAGTACAGTAGGTGCTCCGCTCCAAGGTGCTTCAGCAACCTTGACCAAACGGCGAATGGTTGTATTGAACACCTTGTTCGGAATCTTCCGAGACACTTCGGTACAAACGTGACGACTGAGTTTTGATCGAGCATCGACCATGGTCATCGCAACCCCGAAAATTTTCAGATTTCGATTAATACGCTTCTGAATCATCTTGATCGAATTCATCAACATACTGAATCCTTCCAACGCATAGTACTCTGCTTGAACAGGAACCATAACCCAATTGGCAGCACACATCGCATTGATTGAAAGCAATCCAAGCGATGGAGGCGTATCGATGATGATGTAATCAAATTCCTCAATGATGGGTTCAAGTCCTTCTCGGAGTCGCGTTTCACGTCCAATCTTATGCGACAATTCAATCTCAGCGCCAGAAAGATGAATGTCACTTGGAAGCAACCAGAGATTCTTGATTTCAAGATTCTTTGGCGCTTTCTTTCCTTGACGAAGAATGTATGCTTTTTGCATTGCATCAGTTAATTCACGTGGTGTGAGCAGATACTCTTCCATCAGTGGCATCGGTTCACCAGAATCGTTGGCAAGAACGTCATAGGCTGTTTTTCGAATGTTTTTCTTTTCAATACCAAAGGATGTAGCACAGTTTCCTTGAGGATCGAGATCGACAAGGAGAACTTTCGCTGGTGGGACACCTTGTTTTCGTGAACCTTTTGCAAGTGCTGCTGCAAGGTTGACTGCTGTCGTGGTCTTTGCACAACCGCCCTTTTGATTGGCCACTGCGATGACCATTTTGTAGGGATTCATCGTCATCTTAGCCCGCCTCGTATGTAACCACAGGTGTCACCTGTTTTGAACTTCGGCATCAGTTCGATGTTGAACGTCAAGAAATCACAGGAACTGGAACTTCCGAGAGAATCTTTCGAACGATGTGCATTCCAGTAATTCCTCGAATCTTTGCTTCTGGCTTCATGACGATACGGTGGCTGATGATTTGCAATGCAATGCCCTTGATGTCATCAGGAATGACGTAGTTACGTCCAGCGATTGCAGCAGCGGCTCGACCGGTCTTGAACAGAGATTGCGATGCACGAGGTGAAGCACCGTTGACAACACGGTGGTCTTCACGTGTCCGCTGAACGATTTCAACGATGTATGCAAGAATTGCAGGATCGACATGAACTGTTTCGAGTGCTTTTTGCATAGCAACGACCTTCTTTGGAGATGTGATTTGCTCAACATCGTGTGCATCCTTTCCACGAAGCTTTCGACGAGCGAGAATGGCCTTCTCTTCAGCACGGTCTGGATAGCCCATGCTCATCTTCATCAAGAAACGGTCCATTTGTGCTTCAGGAAGCGGATAAGTTCCTTCTTGTTCGATTGGGTTTTGTGTTGCCAATACCACGAACGGAGCAGGAAGTTTGTGGGTAATACCTTCGATTGTAACTTGCTTTTCTTCCAT
>JASLVI010000094.1 GCA_030741455.1 Candidatus Poseidoniaceae archaeon
TGCAATGGCCAAATCCGATTCACCACCCTTTTTCGATTGTTCAGGGAAGAAGTCGTTCGGACCTTCGTCGACCAGGTCATAGCCTTGTGAACTCAATGCGGACGCACGAGTTAGAGGTATACGGCCAGGTGTTTCGAGCGTCACGACAATGTTTGTGATGTTTTCATCCAACAGATCTGAGATGTTCATCGAACTGTTGTAAACGTGATACGGCACTTCAGTTTGATTCGTATCGTTGGTGTAATTGAACACCTCATTGGTTACATTTGCATAGGCATGGTCGGTGACTACGAGCGGTTGGTCGATGTATGAAAATTCGTGTGGCCTATTTTTTGTGATCCAAACGTGGACGATATGGCCATCATCCGCTTGCCACGAAAGCGTTCCATTAGTCATGTTCAGTTCGAGGAAACCACTCCATTCTCGTGTGAAATTGTCCAGTGTTGCCTCCAGTTCATTTGATTGTGATGGGCCAACAAGAAGCCCTTCCCCATTCAGAACAACGTCGGGAACGCCCCAGAATCCGTATGTTTCATACAAACGGATATTTGATTCAGAATAGAAATGGAGATCAGCAGGTGATGGATGGTGTTGGATAATCGTTGTATCACTGCGATTCAATTGTTCAAGCTCTTGAGATACAAGTGCGCATGGTTCGCACCAATCTGCAGAGAAATATTCGATAAAATGGGTGGTTTCGTTGGCGATACATGTTTCATTTGAAAGAGCGCAATCAACATCGAATACGCGTACGTCGTACATCTTTGCAGGGGCGTATTCGCCGAAATGGCCGATATGCGCGATCGATTGAGATGAGAAAATTACAGTCAGAAGAACTGCCGTAACCATTGCCAAAGGTTTCCTCATGGTACGTGGAGGCAGGGTCTTGTTAAAAGAGGGCCGCCTTCACGGGATGACATGGACCAGCCTTGGTGGAAGCGACCATCGACGCTTCCTCTTGTTCTTACCGTGATGACGCTGCTCATCATCGTTGTAGGAGGTACCATTCGAATCCATGATGCTGGCGAATCGTGTCCAGATTGGCCGAAGTGCTTCGGAACGTATGGATTCATGGTCGATGAAGCAGAACAAGAGGCTTATTGGGATGCAAATCCAGATGAAATCGATAGTCGAGGTCCTGATCACCGATATACGACGTTTGAAATCTTCGTTGAGTGGTTCCATCGGCTTCTCGTTGGTATTATCGCCATACCGATTCTTCTGAATGCTATCATGGCTCAGAAACTCAAATCTGAGTATGGTGAGGGATTGCGTAATCTCGCTGTTGTTTCGGGTTTTCTATTGATTGCACAGGCAATTGCTGGGTACGTCACTGTTCGTTTTGACAATGCTGATTGGACGGTTGCCATGCATCTTTCTTTGGCGAGTATCTTTACTTCTCTCTTGGTTTGGCAATACATTGCCATGCGTGCGCATGAAGGAACTGATTGGGTCTTCTTATCCACTTCGAAAGCGTTCTTGGACCGACAAAAGAAGCGATTGATCAACATCACCGTTTCTGTATTTATTCTCCTTATTCTCGGTGCATGGGTTTCCAGTACTGCTGGAGGCAATTACAACCAAGCTTGCAACATTGGATTCCCGAACGGTTGGCCAAAGTGTCAGGGTTCCATTCTTCCAAGTTTGGATGGGCCTGGTATACTCGTTCAAATGGTCCATCGCTTCGGTGCCGCAATAGTCGGTTTGGTCCTGATTATTACATCTGCGAAAATTCGTGTCGATGCACGTGATTCTGGTGAAGGAGAAGCGTTTTCAAAAGCCACCGAGGTTGTAACAGGCTTTTGGATTCTCAACGTCTTTGTTGGAGGCATGTACATTGTTTTTGCAAATCCAGATAACTTCCCTGAATTCATTTCATTGCTGCATCTTGTCTTCGGTGTAACCTCCTTCATTGCTGCTGCTGTAACCTTGATGATGTTGCGTCTTGCATATCTTGGTCCATTCAATTCGACTGGTGAGAGCGAATGAGTGGAGAACAACCCTCCTTGATTTCGCTGTTCATCAAATTGATGAAATTGAGAGTCATTGTTCTTCTTCAAATTACTGCGATTTGTGCTATTCTAGTTCATGATTCGCTCGCACGATATGATCTTATTGATCTTGAACGAAATTGGTCTGATACCTTGTGGACTTCATTGGTTACGCTCGCTGGAGGAACGCTCTCTGCTGGCGGTTCCAATGCCATCAATATGTGGTACGACCGGGATATTGATACGAAAATGCGGCGTACGCAAAACCGACCACTTCCACAGGGGCAACTTCAACCAATGACGGTCTTGTTGTTTGGTATCTTTATCTCGATGCTGGGCTCGTCATTGTTCTTCTTACTGCATTGGAAGGCAGCATTTTGGTCCTTCTTTTCGGTCGGATTTTACGTGTTTATTTACACGATGTGGTTGAAGAGAAGAACCCCTCAAAATATTGTGATAGGTGGTGCAGCAGGGGCGACACCTCCGCTTATTGGGTGGGCGGGTGCTGCCGCTGATTCAATCAATTCAATGAACCCCTTTGATCTCGGCTCGCCGATTCCATGGATGCTTTTCGCGTTAATTTTCTTTTGGACACCACCGCATTTCTGGGCGCTTGCCTTGTATCGGTCCGGAGAATATGCAAAAGCCAATGTTCCTATGATGAATGAGGTGAAAGGTGCAAAGAGGACGGTTACGGAGTCGAAATTCTACTGCGGGGGGCTTTTCCTCTTGGGCTCAGTCCCATGCTTTTGGCCAGAATCTGGCTTGCCGTTGTTGTGGGCATTTGTTGCTGGTGGATTGACTGTATGGTATGCGCAATCGGTATGGAATATCGATGTGAATGAACCTCTCGATGAGAATGGGAGGATGCCGAAAGCTGCGAAATCGTTCTTTCGCTCGCTCATTTATCTAGGAGCGATGTTTTTCTCGCTCGTCTTGATCTCGTTTATCCCTCCATCATGGCTTGGCATCATGGGTCAATTGTAAGGATGGCGCGGTGAGGGAGATTCGAACTCCCGAGGGACTTAACCCACTGGATTAGCAATCCAGCGCAATGGCCAGGCTATGCGATCACCGCAGCGAAGCGAGCCACCAGCAGTTTAGTCAAGAATATGACGGTTCACAAGCGAGCGAATTTCACTCAAAGAAATCTTCGAATTCGTCGGCCATATTGCGTGTCGCTTGGTTGCGTTTTCGGGCTCCAATGACGCGCTTTAATCGAGCACGACTCTTGATTGTAATCGGAATGAACAATGCGTTGAGAACGACCAGAACAAGAACTGCAATTCCTGCAGTTTGGAATTCACCGACCTTTGTGTAATCCATTAAATCTTGAAGCCACGGTACGCCGAGTGGAGGTTCAGGTGGTTCGGGCTCTTCAGGAATCAGATGTTGATTGTAGTCCCACCACTGGTCCTGAATCGTTACACGCTCGATGTTACCACTGGGGAGGTCGTTGGTATTCTCGTTGCCTTTCCCATCAACAGGTGCTAGCACATAGTAATAGGTTCGAAGGGGACGTATTCCATCGGCTTCAAGTCCTGATTGATTGAATGTTCCTTCTTCACCTTGTAGGCCAGTCAAACCGGTAGCAATCGGTGTTGCATATTTCAAGTCAATGTTGCTTGGTTCCGTATCCATTCTGTAGATGTTCCAAGTTACTCCGCCATCGGCTTCATTTGCTGGCCATGTCCATGTCAGGTTGAGTTCGTAGCACGCATTCCAATCCTGTTGCATTCTCAAACAATCCGTTGAGTTGGTAAATCGATACGTTGAACTGAAATCTTCAACAGCACTTGTAGGAGGTAGGGCATCACCACACAACCTCGAATTTCCATCTGCATTCATGACGACATTGATCTTTGACAAATCAGGTACTCCAGCACGATTTGTAGGCAGAATCGCATATGAGGCACATGTTCCAGTTTCCAATGCAGCGGGGTCAAGCCAACCTTCTGAATTGGTCGAGGTGGAGGCCACGGTACTGTCAGATAACAGTTCAGCCCATAGATTCTGGTTGGTTTCAATCGAAGGGTCGGGGAAGATGGTTCCAACCGATTCATCGACTTCAAGCCTGTAGATTTGCCAACCACCGAGGTAAGGATTCTCAATATCGCCTACTGGCTCCCATTGAAGTTCAATTGTTCCGCCTTCCAACTTATTGTGAGAGAGGTTAGCGAGTGAAACATCGGGTTGTGGTAATGTTCCAGTGACGAGGATAATCGTGTTTGAATGAAGTGTCAGACTAATATTCTCAAGTCCATCATAACTGAAAAAGTCTGGTGATTCGAGATAATCCCAGTAGGAATCGCCCAAGTCTGTTAATTTGAGGAATTCAACCGAATCATGTGGGATTGAGTCTGGGAGAAGGGTTGAGAGATTGATGTTCAGGTTCATCGTCTGAAGTTGTGCGGGTTGTAATGCATTCTCCTGTTGCATGACATTGAAATCCATGATCATAAGGGGCTCTTTTCCTCCTGCAATGTTGTACTCAAATCCTTCGATAGGTAAGAGAACATCGTATATGAACTGGGCCTTATCGAGCGAGACAGCGGAACCAGACATCAATGGCTCTTCTTCGATAAGGACTTCATCGATGATCGAGATTGTTACGTGCGTTTCGGCTGTGAAACCTAAGGCATCTTCGACAAAGAGACCGATGTCGTAGTCCTTGAGTGGGAATGAGGAGGCATTGATGGTGATTGATTTTCCATATCCAATGTTGATCACCGTATCGAGAACCCATGTGTAATTGAGAGGCTTAGCAGCGACATTGTTCGTAATTGCCGTAAGTTCAATGGAATCCGCAGTCGTGTACGTTCCTGAAATCGAATTCATGGTGATGATCGGCAGAATTTCACCTGCTAGAATCGAAGTAAATTCGATGAGCGTATTATCGGAAGGGCCAGTATCTGGACGGCCATTGAATGTTGTCGGCATGTAAATGCGCAGTTCTTTCCCTTCGCCAACCTTCGTTAGATTAAACATACATGTTGACCCTTCTCCAGGTTTGAGTTTGTCGATTGTACAGGAATCAAGATATTCTGATTCCCCGACAGCATCAAACATTTCGAACGTAATTTGCACATCTTCTACAGTAAAGTTGCCAATGTTCTCGATATCGATGGAAAGCATGTCTTCGCCATAGTAGTAGTTAGGAGAGGATGGGTCGTGCGAAGGATACATGCTCGCAATTCGGAGGTCGAGTGTATTGTCGAGAACAATTTCGACTTCAGCGAGGTCATTGTAATCGTTCAGGTCCCCATCGTAAGCGCTTGTACTGTCGATGAGTCCGAATTGGAAGATATAGCGGCCTGGGACCGAGTAATTGAGTGCTGGAAGCGTTGTTGTAAACACTTGCTCATATCCTCCAGATGGCAAATTTGTCACGCTTTGATTTGACGTAGCAACCAAGGTTCCATCTAATTCGAGCAAGTTCCATCCCATCTGTGCAACGAGTCCACACGCTCCACATGTGTGAGCAGTGCCATAGATGTCCATAAGGTAATCCTGATCAGTATTGAGGATGTATTCGCCATCGTAGGTGTGCAGACCTGAAAGCGTATCTCGTGGATCTTGATCTTGGTCGATGGAAACATCGCTGTATTCAGCTGTCAAATTGATGTTGTAGGTTAGGACATCATCACTTGCATCCACATCTGCATAGGTGAATTTGAACACGACTGTAAACACACCCGTTAGTCCCGATGGATACCATGCTGATGAATCACTGAAGTTACCTATGTCGCCACTCAAGAGTCCATTGACACTGATTTGGCCACTCGCTACATCGTTGGATGAGCATTGTGTTGCAGTTTTCATCCCTTGACAAACGTACCAATTCATCGAACGAGCGGATGTTTGTGCACTTAATGCCTCATTCTCAACTTCAGCCGTGAACGTGATCGGATCAAAAGCAGGGTAATATCGGTCTTCG
>JASLVI010000095.1:0-1587 GCA_030741455.1 Candidatus Poseidoniaceae archaeon
AGTTGCGTTTTCTTTGTCGCAATGATTCGACAGCAAGAACACTGATTGCAACTTGGAGATTGTAAGAAGGAACAAATCCATCCATCGGCAATCGAACAACTTCATCACATGCTTCGAGTACTTCTTGTGAGACTCCTTCCCGTTCAGCTCCAACTACGAAGAGAACATTTCCAGTCAGATCCGTATCCCAAGGCTCAACAGCCCCTACGTCCTCGGCTGCGATGATTCTGAAATCGTTCTTTCTTGCTTCGTTGATAATGGAGGTCGTATCGCTGTAAACGACTGGAATGAATCGATCAGCCCTCATACTTGAACGTCGTATAGTACGACGATCTTGGTGTGTTCTCGATATGTTGAGTACAACTGCATCAGCACCGCTTACTTCGATGGTGCGGATTCCAAATCCGAGATTTGTTGGGTATTGTACACCATCAAGAAGCCAAATAGAACCTCCTCGTTGAAACACTTCTTCCAGTGTACCATGCGGCGCTCTTCCTAACAATGCAAGTGCATCTGTGTGACCAACCGCTGACATTCGCCACAGATCGTTTGTTGACCCTTCTTCAAGAGGAATCCCTTGTTCTGCACACGCTTGTCGTAGGGATTCCGTGTCCATTTCACGATCAACGAGAACGAGTCGAATGTCATGGTCCGTCTGCAACATGGCAAGAATCGAATCTGAACCTTGTACTTGGTTGGCCATGATTGATGGTGGTGGGTCGTGCTGTTTGATTTTACGGGGAATCGGGTTGAAATTGGAAACGATGGTGAAAGCATCATAAACGACGTGTAGCGGTGGAATCACGAATGCGACTTCCACGTGTAGCCATCGTCGCATTTGTGATGGTGGCTCTTTTCTGCTTGCCCTCTCTCCTCTATACGGGCTCTTACATTGTTTCAGATATACCTGTGCCGATGGAAGGAGTCGAACCTTCGCCGTATCCTGATGAACCACTCACAGAGGGATTTCTGTTCTTGGTCTTGGATGGTGGTCGCAAGGATATGATGAGTGATCCAAACCTCATGCCAAATTTGAATCGGAGGGTAGCAGACGGAGCCTATCTTGAAGTTCGAACAAACCCATTGACGATGACTGCAATGTGTGTTAAAGAAATGGCCACTGGTGTACCTTCAAGACCAAATGAAGCACTCCAAAACTTCCGTCCACAACATCCTGGGAGTATGGATGGATTCAATTTAGCTTCAACATTCGATGGAGATGGAAATGGCGAACCAGACAATCATGTTGGCGTCATTGGGGACTACGTTTGGAAACATCTGATCTTCGACCGAGAGAAGGCTCCCTTCTACGAGGCTCGCTATGGTCATGCAGATTACTACAAAGGTGATGAAGAAGGATTTGAAGAATTGAAACGATGGGCGAGAGGTGCTCCGCCTGAAGGCCATTCCATACCTCGCAACCTCATTGTTGCCCACCTTTCTGGACTGGACAGTGTTGGCCATCGATATGGTGCGTTGGATTCTCAAGAATATGAAGAAAAACTTACCTGGATCGATACAAATTTGGAAGAGGTGTTTCAAGAATTGCCAGATGATTGGACGGTTGTTGTCACATCAGATCATGGA
>JASLVI010000095.1:1685-5924 GCA_030741455.1 Candidatus Poseidoniaceae archaeon
CTGGATCGATACAAATTTGGAAGAGGTGTTTCAAGAATTGCCAGATGATTGGACGGTTGTTGTCACATCAGATCATGGATTAACTGATTCAGGACAGCACGGCTCGGATCTTGACATTCTTCGCGATGTTGCTGCATTCATGTGGGGTCCAAATGTCAAAGAAGGCGCAGTTGTCAAAGGTGTTCAACAACGTGATTTGGCCACGCTTCCTTCTGTTTTATTCTCCTTGCCGTTGCCTCATGCTATCCATGGACGTATTCCGCTCGATGCCTTTGATATCAGTGAAGCAAAACGACAGCAACTTGACCAATGGAACTGGGATGCAGCCGTTGCCCGCAACGATTGGTTAATCGAGGAAGGTCACCCGCACATCGAAGGATTGACGAAAGACAAGATTGAGTGGGAACGCCTAAATGTGGATGAAATTGGTCTGCGTACATCCGATTTTTTGCTGAGCAGTCTTGCGTATCTTGGTATTTCGGGGGTACTCATTTATGCATTAAGAGAATTGAAACAATCGAAAAAGTTCATTTTCTGGTCAACTGTTTCATTTTTAGCAACTGCAGCCTTTTCAATGACATTGTCATACAACCGCGACACGCTTGCTTTGTTTTACTATCCAGTTGGATTATGGCTTCCAGTAGGACTTTTCGTGGGAGGTTTGCTGATTATGAAATATGAAAAATGGAAGCACTATGATTTTTCACATCTCCAAATCGTTGCCTTGTGCAGTGTATTATCTGCAACCATCATGTTCCCAGAAACGAGGTTGTCGATTATAGGTGTCTGTGTTTTTGCATACATATTGCTTGAACGATTCTATTTCAAATCAGCCGAAACAAGATTGCCGACACAACTCTTACTGCCTTTCATTTTCATTTGTTTCGTGACTTTCTTCTTTAGCGAGCATCGGGTTCTTGGAAGATCACTGACTCGATTCTACATCGTAACCATACAACAAGAACATCTCTCCATGCTCCTGTTGTCCATTCTTCTTATCGTGGGCGCGTCACTTCTCTATCTGATTTATGTCGAAAACATACAATCGAGAAAGGTCTTATTCACCGTTTCAACAATGTATGGGCTTCTGCCTGTTGCAATGTGGTTCAAGCGCAATGCAATCGATTGGGTAGTAATTTCAATTTTGTTGATGTTTCTCTTTGCGTGGTTTGCAGAATTGATAACCAAGAATCGAAGGATTGGTATTTCTCCGATTCATTTTGTTGGATTTGCTTGGGTGACCATCAGTTGGGGGTGTTATGCAGGTGCAACCACGATGATTCTCTACTCAGCATTTTACTATCTTTCTCAGAGGGAATTCAAATTCTTACTGAAACAACAAAATCAACCTATTGTTGAGGCAACACGATACATTCTTGTTGCACTCATTCCAATTGTTGTTTGGTTTACTTGGTGGGCTACAATGGGTCAACTGGATGGATTTACCCATCCTCGCGATATTGATCCCGGAAATCTCTACTTGACTGGCGGCTACATTGGCGACCGAGATTCACCAAGTAACAGCTGGGTCGGCTTCATGGGCGGTGGTCCAATGGGCTTGATGACAGTGCTTATTTTCCATATGTTCAGATCAATCGACTGGCCATTGCATCTAACTGTTTGGTTTTGCGTTTTGCGAGTTGCTTTCCTTGGCATTCATCTTTCAGTAGCGCCAAATCTCCCACGACTTGTGTTTAAGATTTCATGGGACATTGTGCTTTATTCAATGATTAGTGCGGTTGTTCTCGCTATGCTTGGAGTGGATCGATTGCTTAGACAGCGGGATGCAAAAACGCTTGCTGATGCATCATAGAGGCGTTTTGATTCCAATTGCACGAACAACGCACCAACCCTTTCGAGCCTCAAAGATGGCGAAGGCTCCTCCGAAGATACTACCAGCAACTGCGAACCAGCCGAGTGCAGCAGGAACAATGCTGAGGTATGTGAGAAGAGCAAGTGCAATACCAAACACGATGGCGATGATGCCCGTGTACAATCGAGCGACTCGGCCCTTCTGGTCAATATTGCACTCCATGATGCAACATCAAGCACTCACTATTTGAAGGCGTGTTTGGAAAGAACGAATATTTTGAAATGCAAAGACCCCTTTTTTCGGTACATGGGAAAGAAACACAGTCCACGGTTCCTCGCAACCGTCGAACGATCTCGCTCAGTTGTACAAGAATGCGATATCGATCAATTCACAACCATGTTGGATGATGGCGAGAACCTCACCGTCATCGATGTACGAGAAAAGCATGAATTCGATGCTGGCAGCTTTGAAGGAGCGCTTCATCTCAGCAAAGGCGTTCTAGAACGCGATATCGAAAAGCATCCAATTTCCAACGATGATCGAATCGTCCTGTATTGTGGCGGAGGATTCCGCTCTGCGCTTGCAGCAGAATCACTTACTCGAATGGGCTATGCGAATGTCTACTCGCTTTGGGGTGGTTGGAGAAGTCTCGTTAGTGAAGGCCTTGCTTCTCCAAATCAATAGATTATGTTGGAACATATATTTTCGACAAAAAGAACAGATATCCAAGAGGACAATCCACATCCATGGATCCGATAACGACCCTTGGACTGATGATACTCATACCGATGACCGTCTGGTCAGTATACGCCTTACTTTTTCACTTAGGCGTCTCTGAAAACTTCAAATGATTCAGGCCTTTTCGTGAACTGTTCATAATGGACAGACTCATAAAGGGGTTCAAAGTCGGCAAGTTGCTCCCATTGAGGTGTTACCATGGCAAAAGGACTCCACCACTATGTTCGTGAAACCTGGAAGAAGCCAAAAGAGGCTCTCCCGCACATGTTCCGACAGACGCGTATGGCACAATGGCGCCGTGAACCTGTCAACTGCCGTATCGAGCGTCCAACACGTCTCGATGCTGCTCGCCGATTGGGATACAAGGCCAAGCAAGGGGTTGTCCTCATCCGCACCCGTGTCCGCCGTGGTGGACTTCGTAAGGGTAAGATTCACATGAAGCGTAAGCCATCAAAGGCTGGTATCTCCAAGATCACCATGGCCAAGAACACACAACGTATCGCTGAAGAGCGTGTTGCTCGTCACTTCCCGAACCTCGAAGTTCTCAACTCGTACTGGGTTGGCGAAGATGGTAAGCATAAGTTCTTCGAAGTCATCATGATCGATACGCATCACCCTGCAATCATCAACGATAAGCAACTCGGCGTCTTCTGCCAAGCAAATGGTAACAACAGCCATCGAGGACGTGCTTACCGTGGAAAGACCTCTGCTGGAAAGCGTGGACGCGGTCTCTTCAACAAGGGTAAGGGTGCAGAAAAACTGCGACCTTCACTCAAGGCAAACCTCAACCGAGGAAAGTGAAATCAAGCGTTTGTTTGATGGTCTTGTTCTTCTTGCGTTCATCAAGGAGGACGATGCATGAGCAAGGGTGAGCGGAATTTATCGCAGCTATCTGGCTTACAAGTTTACCTTCCGAACGGCAGACTGCTTGGTACTGTTCACGATGCTGTCGTTGAACACGCAAGTCTATCTTGCACGCATCTCTTCGTCACAGATACGCCAGAAGATCTTGTCGAAGGGTCCATTCATGTTGCAATTCCATGGCGATGGGTTCGTTCCATTGGTGATGCGGTCATCCTTCGCTGGTTTCCTCCAACACCAATTCCACGCGGATAAGGTGATTTACTGATGGAAGTACATATTCTTGGAACAGCCTCCGCTCGTCCAACCTCCTCGAGAGATGTGAGCGGAAGCGTCTTTACTTGCCATGAAGGCATTGTAATCATCGATGCTGGCGAAGGATTTCAGGTGCGTTATGCTCAACAGCGAGGTCGACTGAAGCGGGCAGGGGAACCTTCGCTTCTCCGACCGAATCGAGTCGTTGCAGTCGCCTTAACACATGGACACTTAGATCACACCTGGGGCCTCTTGCCATTTTTACAGACGCTTTCGTTGGACGGTCGTCAACAACCACTCATGGTCTATGGGCCTACATCGCATGAAATTCTCGATTCCCTTCGAGATGGAGGTATCGATGCACCAATTCCATCTGAGACAGCATCTGCAGAACTTCTCAATCAATATCGTGCATGGTTCAGTCTTGGTGGCACAGCAACGCAGCTAGGCTATCCGATTCGATGGTTACTTGGTGAGCCCCAATCAGGCCGTTGGGTTGAGTTTGTTGATGATGCATCAGGCCTTTTGTGGCATGATGAGATGCCTCAACCAGACACGTTCCAATCGTTTCG
>JASLVI010000096.1 GCA_030741455.1 Candidatus Poseidoniaceae archaeon
ATGGTGTTCCATTCAAATTTAGATTTATATGTTGTTCTGAATAGATTCTCGGTGTTTGTTTTCAAGCAAAGTATTGAGATAGAGATATGTTTTGCGTTGAACCATGGGGAGAGATGCACGAAGGGCATTCGGCCTGGTATGCATCATGATGCTCGCTCCACTTGCTGGATGTTTTGGTGAGGGAGATAAAGATCTGCAAATTGGACAGGGTGATGTTGTAATCACTCCTGAAGTTATTATTGGTGGCGTCTTTCAAGGCCTTACAATATCGGCTGATCGGGCTCTTTCGGCATTCGTCCCTTATTTGATTTTGAATGAAGATACTGGTTTTGTTCAAAATTCAACAGTCGTTGACCTCAAAGCAGGAGAAAGTGTCTTGTTGACCGTTCTTGCGCCACCTCGAACTGATACTGCTGTCGTTCTTCTCGGAGATTACCAACGCGAAAATTGGCCTATTCGTGATTTGAATGAATCGTGGAAAACTTGGTTGGAGCGTGGTGGATTTGATGATAAAAATGCGCAAGGCGTCTCTGTGGTTGATGATGTTAATGGTAGTTTGAGTACGGTTCAAGCATCGGGTGTAAATGGGGATGCTGTTACGGCTGTTGTTCTTTCAGTCGAACGACAACAAGCGCCTGGTTTTTCTGAAGCTGAAGGTGGACGTCATTCAACAGGTATAGTCGATGGTCGAACCGTCTTTAATTACATCAACGTGATGTCCGATGAAACATCCGATCCAACAGATGCTGCTGATGGTGCTGTTGGTTATCTCGATCGTTGGGCTGGGCAAGGAAACGCTGCCTACGAGGATGCTGCTCAATACCTGATTCAAACGATGGAAAATTTTGGACTCGAAGTCATTACGCAGCGTTTTGTCTATGATTCCTTGATGACTGGTGCTCAGAACCCGGAAGCGTACAACATATGTGGGTATCGTTGGGGTGAAGTTGACAGGGACAAGTGGATGGTTTTTGGTGCGCACTTCGACATCGCCCCTCCGATTAACGGAGGTATGATTTCCCCACACCTTCCTGGGGTAGGAAGAACGTATGGGACTCGTGTTGGTGCCTATGATAATACTGCGGGCACAGGAATGGTACTCACTGTAGCAGAAGCAATGGCTGATTTTAGCACTCGAAACACGATGGTTTTCTGCCTTTGGTCGGGTGAAGAGGGTGGAAAGCGCGGTAGTGATTTCTGGACTGATTATTGGGTTAAGGAAGATAATCCAAACGTCGAAGTTACCAATTATGTCAACCTCGACATGGCTGGAGTAAACTGGCCAGGTGGAGGGGGTGCTCCGTGTGGTAACAACCATGGCGGTGGTGAAGGGAATTGTGACCCTGATCCTACCGTCGATGAAGATGGTTATCCAAAAGATGAGGAAGTATGGCCTATGCGAGTCTACATTGGCCCCAGTTTGGACCATGATGTCATGAACCAGCCAGGGATGGTTGGCCTTGCTATGTGGATTGGTTCCGATGCCATTGGCGTGGAAGAACAAATGGCGCCCCTTCTTGGAGAAGGGTATGATGCTGAAACATGGAAGGTTGATGATTGGTATGCGAAGGATCGTCCTGAAATTATCGTTTACGAAGATACGACTGCTCGTTCAGACCATGCCACGTTCCAGGACAATCTCGGTACAGTTACAATGGGCTTTGGAGGCCTTGTTGATGGGTATTGGTGCTACCATCAAACATGCGATACTGTTGATGAAATGATCGATTGGATGGATACAACTGGTAAAGACTACGGAGAAGAGCGGAGTGGAACTAGCAATCTTGTTGATGCTCTCGACACAATCACATGGTGGGCCACATACTCCTTTTTCCACCTCGACCAGGATCCAATAAGAAATGCATACTTAGATGAGTGATTGGTTCAATTTTGCTTATTAAAGGCACACAAGTTATATGCAAACGTCGCGAGGCAATGCTATGGAAGATGGTCAAACACCCTTTGTAAATTGGGTCAAAACGAATGCTTCGACAGCGAGTATGTTGTCAATTATCATGCTTATTTTTGCAGCTTGGGCTGCTGTTGAAATCGTTACAAACGTCACAGGAAATGAAATCCCTCCAGTGACTGGTATGGAAACCAACAGTGATGCTGATGATACACAACGAACCAACAACGGCGCAATCATTGGACTTGGAGCTGTTGCTGGAACAATGGGTCTTGTCCTCCAACTTCTCATTCCCCGTGAAGAATCTGATGAGGTCATCGAATTGATGCCCGATGAAGATGAGGAGATTGACGAAGTCGTTGATGTGATGATGGAAGATATCGAATCGGAAGATGAAGATGAATCTGAGGATTCTACGGATGAATCTGAAGAGAGTGATTCAGACGATGAGGGGGATAGTTTTGAAGAAGGTGATGAAGTCGCTGAGGATGAAGGCGAGGATTCTCAAGAAGAGGAAGCCCCTGAAGAAGAGGAAAAAACTCCTGTCAAAAAGAGGAAATTTTGAGGTGAAGAAAAATGTGGGAACATCGAGCGGTATCGCATAAACAATTCAAAGAAAGTGGAAGAATTACACCTACTGAAACGTACGTTCAGTTGATGGATAAAGTCGAAGATGCGGTAAAAGACGCACAAAAAATGCCATTCGACAATGAAGAATTCCTCAAGTACATCCCAACACATGGTCCTTGGGAGCCAATTCACGAAACAGATGATACAAAAGGCGATCCTCGAACAAGATATATTGGTCCAGGGCGTCCTAAATTATTGAACACAAATCTATTCCTTGGCTCAACATGGATTGAATCGGAACGATTCAAGTTTGAACGCCGAATCAGTACACTCTCTGATTTCTTGAAGCAAAAAACTGTTGTTAATGCAAACATGTGGACGCCAAAGCAATTGGTTACAACACAGACATTCTTCTTCTGTTCAACTGGTGACGAGGAGCGTTTGGGAGGTTCGATGCTCACTGGTGAAACAGTCGCTGATAGCCATCCTTTCCTCGGAACAGGTGGAGATGAAGACGGTGTTTCAGAATGGGAGCCAATCCTTTGGGGCCTTGGCCATCGAGGTGTTGTGCCTGATTCAGACCCTCAAGACAAGGTCTACTATCCATCGCTTATGCATCGTGGTGTAGCTTTCAACAACCGCTTGGGTTGGATTCGTTACTCCCCTGCTGGATTTGGTAAGGATGCGAGTGGTTATTTGATGACTAAGCCAACCACATGGATTCATCCTGCGGTTGATGGAAACAGAGATACTGCGACAGCATTTAATCTCCTCGTCAACCTCCCTGATCGTCGAATCTCATTCGGTGAAGAAGGAATTACTGACGTTTTCATGACAACTGGAAAGACTTCTCTATACACAATGATGGGGATGATGAGTTCCTCAACTGTTCGACAAATGTTTGGAGCAGGTTCTGAAATGGTTCCTCTTGAATTCCACTGTATTGAGCCAGGACTTGATGAGTGGATTAAGAACGCAAGTGATGAAGATAAGTATGCTCGGTTGTTCGAAGTGACTGCCTGTCTTGGATACATGCTCACCGATCCTAAGGTCGGCTCCCTTGGCGGCGCTGCAAAGCGACGTCGGCTTCTGATGTATCCTCACGACCAAGGAAACCTCTTGACCTGTGTCAATGCAAGTCAGGTCGCTGACCACGCATTGAAGTCAAACTATGCTGCCACCGTATTCACTAAACTTGACCAAGCTGATTTCATGAACCGTGTCGCTCGACGTTACAAGGCATATGCTGATCTCGTAACAGCAAGTGACTTCGCAAAAGGTGCACGCTGGATTAGTCAAGCAATGATTGAGGGAGATAAAATCCTCGGACCAAACGTCCACTCAATTCTTGCAGTACGTGGATATGATATTCTCAATCTTGATGAGTATATGGAATCGTTCAATGATGTTTCGGCAGCTCCTGAGCGATTGATTCGACGTGTCGTTCAATCGGTTGCTACAAACGCTCTCAAGACCTTGTTCCCAATGGATATGCTCGGTGAAAGTGGTGGCAATCAGCCATTCTCCCACATCTTTGCACCTGCAGGAAACAGTGAACAAGCACTCGTCTATTACACAGATATTCGCTTCCTTGTCCCAACATCAATTGACAAGTTGCGAATGATTACTGGTGCTCGTGGAGCAGACCGTGGTCGAATGCGTGAAGCATATGGAAACATGACCGGTGCAGATCCAATGACTGGTCTTTCAATCATCGATTTGTGTCTACCGTTCCTTGCAGATATGGGTGAAGAATCATGGCAAACGGGTACTGGTCTAAATGAAGATGAAATCATTGTTGAAGTAACAATGGCCGTCAACCCGGCAATCGTCTGGAAGAACCTTCTTGAGCCAACTACAAACGAAGTCTTCGATCTTCCAAAGGGTAAGAAGGGGACTGCTGCAAATGTATGGGGTGATATGTTCATGACCAACGAGCCACTTCACGACAAGATGACCAAAGATGGACAAGGACATTATCTCAACTTGCTTCGATTGTGTTACCATTGGAGTCACGATAAGTCCAAGGAAATCCACGGCCTTTGATCAAAAGAGATTTGAAAGCCAGATGACGAGTGTCATCGGTGAGTAAGGTGTCATCAGATAGATGATGATTGGTGAGAGGAAGATAAGGAAAAGTCCCCACCAAACACCATTGTTCCAATCCTTGACTTTGACTCCATCGAGTGGTCCAAATGGAAGCATGTTGAACAAACCAAGAATGATGTTTGCACCAATCCAATAGAGAACAATATCGTAAATCATCGATTGCCACACGAATGCTCCATCTACGAGATACGCCATAGAACTGTAATCTTGAGCATTGGTCAGCATGAAGAGGAGTGCCCCGAGCGGTATTCCAATTATGAATAATCCAAGATTGACGAGAGGTCCAGCGATAGCAATATGGCCGTTTTGACGGCGTGTAACAAGTCCTGCGACCATAACCGCTCCTGGAGCCATAAAAAGTACGCCTAGAAAGAGAGCGATCAAGACACCAATCTGCAAACCCTTCGGATCTGCTCGAAATTCCGCCCAGCAACCGTTTTTCTTTGCAATTATTTTGTGACCTATTTCATGAAGTACGAATGCAGGCCCCACGGCAATCAACATAATTGGCATGGAAATGAGAATTTGAAGGAGCCATGAGGAAGTACCATTCCGTGAAAGACCTCCAAGACCTCCTGCACTCATAAAGCCTAAAGCAAGCGTGAATGCCGCTGTAGCATAGAGAAGGTGTTTTTTTTCTTCTTCACTAAAGTGCCAAATCCCTCCTTTGTGTAAAGTTGGTTGTGATTGAGACATGACCCGAAAGAAACTGTTCATTGAAGAAGGTCTCGAAGTTTTTTGTCCAGCGTGGACTCTGTGTATTTTTTGGTGAGTCCCATAGAATGGACTCGGCTCGAGAATGTCCGCTCTTGGGTCTCGAGCCATGATGTTCTCAGACGTTAGTCTTCTTTCAATGCTCGCTCGCGACGTACGAGACTTCATGTGTTTGAACGACGAGGATGGGATGAGCAATCATGTCGATGCCAAGACGAGCAATGAAAGACATGGGATTGCAAGCTTGCTGTCTTCGTTGCGATGAGCCGGATGAGAAAGGAAGTTCAAGATGTAAGAAATGTATTGGACATCATATGCGAATTAGAGAAGAGATTGCAAAAGCATCGCCTGATGATCCGTTGTATCAATTCGCAAAAGAACTCCTAGCGATGATGGTTGCCCCCCACCGGTACGATAATGATCCAGTTCATGGGCCGTCTTTGGAAGAACAACAGAGACTTGCTGCAGAATATTTACCGCAAGGTGAAGAACAAACCGAAGAGGATGTTTTCGAAGTTTTTGAAAATCAGAAAAAAATTCAGAAAAAGAACATTATCCAAAGTATAGCGAATAAAAACAAATGGAAAGATCAACCACCAGATCCTGAATCTGC
>JASLVI010000097.1 GCA_030741455.1 Candidatus Poseidoniaceae archaeon
CGCCAATGGGATTCCTGAGAGAAATTCTCAACAGACCTGATCATGAGCACGCAATGCTCGTTTTGCCAGTAGGATATCCAGCAGAAGATGCAATGGTTCCAGATTTACGCCGGAAAACATTGGATGAAATCGCCGTGTTTTTCGAGGAATAATCACTTACGAAGGCCGCCTCGGGCCCATTGTGTATCAACCTCTAATTCTGGATGGTAATGCGATCTGCGAACGGCTTGGCGTTGTTGTTGCACTTCGTTCGTCGCAATATCATCTGGACTGTTTCGCTTCTTGTGCCATCGCTGTACGAGTAAACTCACGATGACGCTTGGAATAACGAGAAGCGGAGCGAGTGATGATTCAAGGTCGAGGTATTCCATCGGCAAATCAAGAATGATACAACCGCCGACATACAAACCAATTGAAGCGAGTAATGCAGCGACAATTGGAGGCAAGATGTGGCGGAATGACATGCCTACAAAAAAGGCAATAATCGCCGTAATTCCAGGAAGGAATTCACCTCGTTCTGGATTGATGCCGTAATTCTTCAACAATTGAATACCATTGGAAATAACAATGAAAACAAAACCTGTTGCGAGTAATCGGATTGACATCGAAGTAATCATGACTGCGATGATGGCGAATCCCATCGCTGCGAAAAGTTGGAATCGATCGAGCGTAATTGCTAGGCCTAAATCAAGGACAAATGGATAGAGCGTGCTTGCGGATAGGTAGCCGATGGCTGCGCCTGCAATGGCAGTAATCAGACTTAGCCTGCGATAGCCCTGAACAAAGAGATAGAGCGAGAGCACAACGATTGGAATGGCTGTAACATATCCACCTTCAACGATTTGTGTGATAACCGTATCGCGAATATCGTCAACGTTTGGAGCCTCGTCAGCCATGGCTATCATGCCTCCCATCTCAAACGAGATTGTCAACTTGTTGGAAGATATGGTGCAGAGGGCAGGATTCGAACCTGCGAACCGTTACGGACTGGGACCTCATCCCAGCGCCTTTGACCAAGCTGGGCGACCCCTGCAGCAAAATGAACGGCCACACTCGCGTATATCAACGCGTTGTTTAACTTTAGAAGAAGATGGAACAGCACGTAATCGAACCATCTGCTTCACGAATTTGACCCATATCAAGGAGAATGGGTTCAAGCCCCTTCTCCTGAAGTGTTTTCAGAACGGTTGGATAGCCTTCAGCAACAAGGACTTTTCCGCCACTAAAACCGATCGTATTGCAACCATATACCTCTTCTTCAGGCATGAGAATGACTTCACAACCCTCTGGAAGCTCTCCGAAATCTTCTGGAGTAAGATAGCCTTCTGCTGTGAGGATAATATTGTCTGTCGGGGTTGATGAAATTGAGGTAAGATGGAGCGCTTTCTCGGTAGGGATGTTAACGATTCGCAACTCATGGCCGAGGTGTGTCAAGAGATTCCGAAGCGTTTCAATCCCTTGCTCATTTGTGCGCTCAGATAACCCAACAAAGAAAATATCTCCAAGGCGGAGAATATCTCCTCCGTCCATTCGAGCGTCACCAAACATGCCACATACTTGGAATCCATTGAGCTGACGAGACAGGAAATCGGCAATTGGAGGTTGTTCCGCTACTCGTGACGGGTGGCCCGGAACGGGTAGTAGGACGTGACCATCGATCACAATGGCTTGATCTTCAACGAAGATGCAATCAGGATGATCGTTGTCTGCAGGAAGGATTGTGACCTCTAAGCCACAATCTAGGAGTGCTTGAACATAGGCAGCGTGTTGCTTTTTCGCCAGTTGAATATCGGTCGGCCCTGAACCAAAATAACTCGCTAACGCCTCTGAAAATGATTGAGGAACGGCCCGCATGAGGACACGTTGCTTCTGGTCCGTGCGGACAGTAGCCATGATTGACCGGCCAATCATCGTCATTTAATTCTTAGCGATGTATGAAATGCGCTTTCAACCATTGATTTCAAACATAAGTTGCGATTGGACGTATTCATGCGGATTCCTGTTCAGGCCTTTGGTCTCATGTTTCTCATGCTCCTCGCGCCCCTTTCTGGCTGTGTTGGAGAAAACAACGTTGAATCGTTGAGCACATCCTCCCTCTCCATTGCCGAATCCGAATCACTTGAGGCAGGAATGTGGCAAACCATCACAATGGAAGCAAGCGACGATCTCGCAGTTTTCATCCCTTACTTCATTCAAGACCCGGGTTCAATGCGTGCACAAAACGGCACGGTTTTGGATATGGAATCTGGCGATAAGTTGGGCATGAACATTCTCTTCCCTCCACGAAACGAAGAAATCGTATTCTTTATTGGAGAAATTGGCCGAGTTAACTGGCCGATTCGTGAACCTGACCAATCATGGATGGCATGGTTGACTAATCCGAGCACAGGTTCGGCTGTACAAGCTGTCGACAATCAGGATGCCGGAGGAGAGTGGCCTTGGCTTGTTACAGGAAATGCGACAGGAGGGGACGTCATTCCTTTGGTGATGGAAACAAGCCGCCCGTTCCGAGCAGATCTGAGCGAAGAAAACGGTGTTGGTGCAAGTGATGGATGGGTCAACGGGCGAGATGTCTATGATTGGGTTGATTTCATCGTCGACGATACGCCATGCGCTACTTGCGGTCCAGATGGTGCGGTTGGCTATCTCGATCGATGGATTGGAAATGCGAACCCCTCTTATGAACACGCCATAACGTATTTTGAAGGTGTCATGCAAGGATATGGTCTCGATAGAGTCGAAGTACATCGATTCCAATGGAATACTGCATGGGCGGTCAATATTTGTGGATACAAGGATGGCTCCGTATACCCAGACGAGTGGTTAATTTTCGGAGCACACTTTGACATCGCACCTCCAGTTGCATATACGCCCGGTGCTGAAATCGGTGTCCCTGGTTATGGTACCAGACACGGAGCCTACGACAATGCGGCTGGGTCCAGTATGGTTCTTACGACGGCAAGCGTCCTCGCAGAATTTGACGCCCGGCGAACAATGGTATTCTGCTTATGGTCTTCCGAAGAGGAAGGTTTGTGGGGGTCACGTTCTTTTGCAAATGATTTGCCTGATGGCGTTACTGTAAGCAATTATCTCAATCTCGATATGGCTGGCGTAAACTATCCAGGCGACTACGCACTCTCTGTTTATCTCGGTCCAGATGGTACCGAGGAAGCCATTGACCAAGCAGGAATGTTTCACTTAGCAGAATGGATCGGTGCAGATGCGCTCGATCTCGGCTACGAAATGGAGCGAGGTAGAGAAGCATGGCTTGAAGGAGGCGAAAGTCCTCTTTGGGGAGATATCTATGAGGACACAGTTGCGATTTACGAATCTCCAACCGCTCGAAGTGATCACGACTCCTTCCAAAACATCGGTGTTGCAACGCTTGGATGGAACGGCCTCGTCGATGGCTATCCTTGCTATCACCGTGAATGCGACACGATGGAGACGATGATTGAATACATGGATACTGACAATTCAACAGGTATCAACAATCTTGTTCACTCATGGGATATTGTAACTTGGTGGGCAGTCTATGCATTCTTGCATATGGACCAAACCCCAGTCCCGAATGAATTGTGATCAATCGTTGGAACTTACAGTGTGTAGCGCTACGATTCCTGCACACAATGCGATATTGGAGATAAGGTTCGGAATGACATTCTCAAAGAAATCCTCGCCAAAAATCTCCTCCCATGCTTCTGAAAAATCAGCATCGGGGAACAAAGATGCTACAATGACCATCCACAGCAACATGCAGACAAGTTGAGAAATTGCTGGTAGAAAGACAACAAACAATTTGTTACATTCTGCTTGGAGCGCCATTAGGGCACTAATTAATGTGATGGCAAAGGCCGAAAAGAGCAAGTATACGGTTGAATCTGACATGGCGTAAAACAACTGATCGCCAAATCCAGAATCATCCCCTAACCAATCTGGGGCGGGCTCAAACATTGCATAGACGAGGGATAGAATCAGTAGACTGACCATGTAGACGATGTGGACTCCACCGGCCAGAATCCACCCTCTGTTTGGCTTTTGATCGTGCATCGGTTGCATCATATTCGCTTGATGCATTGGCATTGGTATTGGCTGGGCTTGTTGCTGGTACATTTGGGGCTGAGGTGCTGGTATCATGTGTAAGCACCTTTCAATGAAAGGACATTAATGTTCCCGAGTAGATGTCGCTCGTTCTCAGTATTGTTCCAACACAAGCTCGGTGGTGGTGGAGGCGATTTCGTTGTCTGCAGCCATCCACATCTTGTCCAGAAGTGTACGGAGTGCGACGGTATCATCGACGTGAACGAGCGCGACGAGATCCGCTTCGCCTGAAACTTCGTAGATGATTTCAACGCCTTCCCAACCAGTGACTTCGGATGCAAAGGAACCGATTTCAACTCCTGGAGAGACCTTGATACGGATCAGTGCAGTAAGGCCGATTCCGCTTTCTCTGACCGTGTATCCACGAATGGTTCCGTTCTCTTCCATCGCTCGGATGTGGGTGCGTACAGTTCGCTCACTCGCGCCGACTTCTTTGGCGAGGTCAACATATGACATACGACCATTCTTTCGAAGTTGGGCTAGGATGGCTCGATCAATTTCTGCGATTCGGGGCATGTTCGGCGCTCCACATATCGGTATATCAAACCTTTTCTTGTCATTTTCCGGTCAATTTACTAAATTATGCGACATTTTCCGGTAAAAAATTGAGGCTTTACAGCCTATGCTTTTAGCCAAGAATGGACAAAAAGAGTCCGCTGAGTTGAAAGAGCGCCTTTACTTGGAAGAGATGAGAGCCATGTCGGACTACATCTCTGGCCTTGACGCGCGAATGGTATTGGACAGTCGGGGGAACCCTACAATCGAGGTCGATTGCTATGTTGATGGACGCCTTTCAGGGCGAGCAATGGTCCCTTCAGGGGCATCAACAGGCCAACACGAAGCATTGGAAATGCGCGATGGAGACGAAACCAGGTGGCTTGGCAAAGGTGTCGATTCAGCAGTTGATCATGTCCGTCAATCGATTTCAGAACTTTTGGTGGGAATGCCTGTTGATGAACAACGTCATATCGATGAGGCGATGATTGAACTCGATGGAACGCCAAACAAGTCGAAACTAGGTGCGAATGCAATGCTTGGCGCATCGCTTGCTTGTCTTCATGCTGGTGCAGCATCACACGAGTTACCCTTGTGGAAATACATCGGTGGCGTAGCTGGAGGCCAAATGCCTGTCCCAATGTTGAACATTCTCAATGGGGGCGCTCATGCAGCTTCCAACGTTGACGTTCAGGAATTCATGGTTATGCCTCACGGCTTCGATACGTTTGGCGAAGGCCTTCGAGCAGGTGTTGAGATTTATCATCAACTCAAGAGTGAACTCAAAGCGGATGGATTGCTTGGAGGCGTTGGTGATGAAGGTGGATTTGCTCCAAATCTGAAAGCAAATGAGGACGGTTTGAAGTACATGGTCCGTGCTATTGAAGGAGCTGGTTATTCCATTGATGATGTTGGCATCGCTCTCGATGTTGCTTCTACTGAATTTGAAAAATCAGATGGCTATCATATGGATGGCAAGGTTCTCTCATCAGATCAGATGGTTGACATGTATGGTGAATGGCTGGACGCATATCCAATTCTTTCCATCGAAGATGGATTGGGCGAAAATGACTGGGCTGGTTGGACGACACTCACCAAACAAGAAGGCCATCGTGTCCAAATCGTAGGGGATGATCTCTTCGTCACACAATCCGAACGTCTCGCACAAGGCATCGAAATTGGAGCAGCCAATGCAATGTTGGTGAAGGTGAACCAGGTTGGAACGGTTACTGAAACGCTCGAAGCCATGGAATTAGC
>JASLVI010000098.1 GCA_030741455.1 Candidatus Poseidoniaceae archaeon
CACCTGGTGGCGGCGAGCAACTTTGCTTGCTTGGTATTACAATGGACATACCTGAAGGTGTTACGCGTAGTGGCGTAGAAGAGTGGGAGGAGATCTTGGTGAAGACAATCTGCCGAATCGGTGACTGCATTAGCTGCGGTGAGCGTACCACCGAAGGTACGATTGTCTTTGGAACGCGTTACTACCGTATGCTCGTTCTCTTCTGCTGTGACCGTGTTATCTGGACCACTGAAGAGTTCATCACCAAGCATCGAAACGCCCTTGGATGGAAGGATGGATTCCGTACGGAGTAATTTACAAAACAAGGAGTGGTCCCCACTCCCGGACTTGAACCGGGGACACCCTGATGTCTGCTGAGACGTTGTTTTTTCCAACTACAGTCAGGTGCTCTACCAACTGAGCTAAGTGAGGTAGTCCGTGCGACCGCCTCGTTCTATTTATTCTCATCGTCCTTAACCAAACCAGAGATTAACAAAGGTAGAGGTAGTTTTGGCTACTGAATGCGACCTCAAAAATCGACCATTTTACCCCTGCTTGAAGCGCGGATGTTAATAGTGGGAACAGAAGGCTCGCCAAATCAGGAAGTGTAGGGATGGGACCCAGTAGTTCTTCCAGTTCAGGTAACGCAAAGGCGGAGAGAAATATGCATGATAAGGCACTCGCAGATATGGTTGCTGGACTTCGTGATGAAGCCATCAACCGCGGTGCTACTGCCCTCATGGATGATGATGTCTCAACCCTCGGCGTACCAAACCCTCGAATCTTGATCGTAGGCTGTGGAGGATCTGGAAACAACACCCTCAATCGAATCACGCATCTTGGTGTTGAAGGTGCTGTCACCGTCGCCATCAATACGGACAAACAGCATCTTGACAACACTCGTTCCTTGCAGAAACTCCTGGTTGGACGTCATATTACTCGTGGACTTGGAGCGGGCGGAGATCCTTCTATGGGTCGAAGATGTGCTGAAGCTGGCCGTGAAATGATTCGACGCATCGTCAATGGTGCAGATCTTGTCTTTATTGCAAGCGGACTTGGTGGCGGTTCGGGTACTGGTATCTGTCCGATTGTTGCTGAAGAAGCAAAATCAGCAGGTGCGCTCGTTGTAGGCATCGTTACAACTCCATTCCATGTTGAGCGCCGACTTCGAATGAAGAAGGCGCTTGAAGGGCTTGAATCGCTACGGCGTGTTGCAGATGCAGTCCTTGTTCTCGACAACAACCGATTGTTGCATTATGTTCCAAACCTCCCTCTCGAGGAAGCATTCTCCATCATGGACCAATTGGTCGCTGAAATTGTCAAAGGAATTGTTGAGACCATTACGCTTCCATCGCTCATCAACCTCGATTTCGCAGACATTCGAGCGATTATGTCCAATGGTGGCGTCACGATGATGCTCTATGGCGAATCAGACCGTGGGCCCGAGGAAGTCGTTCATGAAGCGCTCAATCACCCACTCCTGGATGTTGATGTCAACGGAGCAACAGGTGTTCTTATTCACGTTACAGGCGGTCAATACATGACACTTGAATCAGCATCACAAGTCGTTGATTTGATGACTGCAAGAGTCAGTGACGATGCGAACGTCATTTGGGGTGCGAGACAGGATCCAACCTTTGGAGATACGATCAAAGTCATGGCGATTATCACCGGAGTTGGTGGCGCTGACATGCGTACGCCACGCATGGAGCCAAACAAACTCGGGGACGTACTCAAACTCACTCGACAAACACAAGTTAGTGGCGGTACAAACAACACGGGTAGCGTCGACATCCATCGATTTGATTGATTGGTGTAAAACACACACCTGCTCAATAACCTCATATCCCTGTATGTCTACGCATTAGCATGCGCAAAGTAGCATGTTTGGCCGTTTTCATGGCGTTGATGATGTTGGTTCCAGTACAAGCTGGTGGAGATGTCTCGATACAACAATCCGAAACAGAAGAGGAAGATCCTCGTCAACCTAGTCAAGAGAATAAGACGCTCTACATGTTTTGGGACGACTCAATGTCAAAGGCATGGACACACTTCAATATCAGTGATAGTAACAGCTTAGAAGAATACCATGAAGAAAAAGACAACGGAGAAATCAAAGTTGACCTCCAATTTAGAATGGAACCTACACTGGATAAACGATTGTTGATGGATACTGATGGGCTCTTCCGAGGTTCGTTCAACATTAACGTGCAAGGCGATTGGACCAACGACAACGAAGGAGCAACTGCTTGTGGCCAGAATGATTGTGAAGAACTCAACATTACCTTAATGGCCGGTCCAAACGTAATCGGCGAACATCATGAAACCGGTCTTATTGCAGGAGATAATACAGTTGTATTCAACTTCCCTATCGAAGAATCTACTGTGACTGACTGGGATAAAGGAGACTACAATCCAGTTGTTAAAGTTGAGATGAAACTTAGAGGGAATCGCCAGCAAGGGATTATTCCAGGCACCGTACAAGGAGAACCAGCATCCTTCACAATGAAAATGGGAGAGCTAAGTTACATTGAAATCCCAATCGATGACACGTCCTGGGATCAAGCCATTCAGGATGGAGAAGATCTTGATGGAAGTGGATCCGAAGACACGCCCGGATTCTCACTCGTTGTCGCATCAGCAGCCATTGCAATGGCAGTCTTCGTCAACGCTCGAAGAGAAGAAGAGTAATTCTTCAAGCATTGAGTGCTGAAAGGATTGATTTCGTATTGAGCGTAACTGGAAGTTGTTCCCCATCTGCAAGTCGTTTAACTGTGGCTTGACCTTGTTCAATATCTCGTGGACCTACGACCAATGCATAACTTGAACCAATACTATCAGCCCATCCCATGGCCTTACCAATCTTTCTTGATCGGAGTTCGATTTCGACACGTACGCCAGACGAGCGCAATTCTCGAACGAGGTCAAGGATTTCCGATGCATCAATGTTGAACGGAATCATTGCAAGGAGTGGCGATTCATCAGCTTGTCCTGGGACGACCTCATCTCTTCCATCTGCAGCAGCCTGCGCCTCTAAAGCGAGGAGGACCCGGTCAAAACCGAGTCCGAATCCACAACATGGATCGAGGTCTGCAAGACCGAACAGGTGGAGGAGTTTGTAAGATCCTCCTCCGAGTACTTGTCCTTCTCCACCCAATTCTGGTACGTGGACTTCAAACACCGTTCCTGTGTAATAATCCAAACCTCGAGCGACGGTGAGATTGACCGAAAGCGATGGTGGTGCAGGAGCGAGTTGTCCAATGGAATTGAGTGTTGATTCAAGATCATCCAATGCATCAAGAGAGACTCCATCCATGGTTGAGAGAAGTTCACGAGCTGATACAATGGTTTCTTGTCCGCCTTTCAATTCTGAGAGTTGTTGGAGAGGTGCTACGAAATCGGTTGAAATCGATTGAGATTCAAACAAGGTTCGTAATCCATCAAAGTCCGACTTGTCGAGGAAACGCATCGCTGAGGCAAGAGGAGGTTCTCCTGAGTCAGAAGAATCACTCAGTCCAATACCAGTCAGAACTTGCTTTAGAACCCCTACATGGCCGATACGTAGTTCCCAATTCTTGAGACCGGCTTCATTCAGCATATTGATTGCAAGAGCAATGACTTCCGCCTCGACAAGAGGTCCAGTAGCACCGATGAGTTCAACACCATACTGATAGAATTCTCGATATCGCCCCTTCTTGAATTCCTCATATCGGAAACACTGACCGTAGTAAGAGAGGCGTAGTGGTTTTGTTTCATTACGAAGTTCTTCAGCAACCATGCGCATGACTGGTGCGGTTAATTCAGGACGGAGCGTAAGGTCTCTCTCACCCTTATCTTGGAATGCATAAAGTTGGGAAACAACACCTGGTCCTGATTTTGCTGTAAACAAATCGAGCGACTCGAAAATAGGTGTTTGAACGCGTGAGAATCCGTGACGTCGGGCTTGCTCTTCAAGGAGTGATTCAAATGCAAGACGCCGTTTCATTTCTGCTGGTCCAAAATCACGCGTACCCCTTGGACGTTGGACCATGAACCTTCGAAGAGCACTTCCCTCTAATGCCCTTCGCTTGAAATTTGATTGAGAACGTCATCTAGGTTGTTTCAACATCGAATCATTCTTCAGAATCTTCAGCAGAAATGTTGGGCAAGTTCGGCGCATGAGGGAGTTCTGGGTGAGGGATTTCTTCCGTTTCATCAGATTCAGCAATACGCTTGAGGCGATCAACAAGTTCCCAATCCGGCTCTTGGGGTTCATCTTCCTCTGAATGTACTGCTCCATCCCATGCATCTTGACGTACCTTGACGAGATCTTCGACGTTTTCAATATCAGAATCATCTACCTCTTGCTCCGTTTCGATTCCTTCTTGTGCAACTTGAAGAGGCGTCGTCCCTAACGATTCAAACGCCTTCGCAACCGCCTTTGCATCGGGTGCAGTTCCAGAAGATGCAGCAACTTCACGTTTGATTTGAAACGCCGCTTTACGTTCAGCCTCTTCTGCTTCACGTCGCATTTGCATCTCAACGGATTCCCAAACTTTCCGTTCCTTCCGCTTTTCTTCTTGCTCTTTTTCCCATTCCAAAGCCGCTTCGCTTGGCGTATCATAACGCTTCCAAAACCAACGAGCAACGATGATGAACAATAGAGAGAGAATGAATCCTCCCAACAACCACCGAACGAGTGGTTCCATCACCACTCACCTCAATCAACAGCTTCTGCTACCAATTCAGTAATGTTTACCGAAGATGGTGGATCTGCACCAAGAACAGTGACCAAGGGGTCGTCTCCACCAGGAAGCAATGAGATGTCTGCATCTGCTCCTTCAGGTACATTTCGGTACAATGGTCGAGCAATGAGGAACTTATTGAGCGAAATGAAGACGATGGCAACAACAGACCAGAAAGCAAGAATGATTCCAAGACCTTTCGGATTGGCGGGATTCCAAACATCTTCAGTATTGGCAATCATATCACCGAAGTACGAGAGCATGAGTACACTGAACAAAATCGGGAAGGCAAGGTAAAGACACAAATCCCACCATCTTCCAACTTCGAGGTCGTTGTCACCTGTGTTGATGTAGTCATCACGGAATGCAGATACACCAACGCCGAGGTAACCAGCAAAGCCTGGAGGAGCCTTGCCCAATTCAACTTCTTTCTTCCACTTGATGTAGCCGTATTTCCAAATTGAGAAGGCGATAAACAATCCACTGAACATCAAACCATAGCCCCAAATGTGGTCTTGAACTTCAAGGAATTCAGGGAAGGCGACACCTGCGGCGTCGAGCTTTATCCACATGATTGCAGATGGCAATCCGAAGAAGAAAATTGCAATCGATGTGATGAGAACGGAACGTTGTCGATCATAGCCATGATCAACAAAGTTTCGAACACACAATTCAACGGTTGAAATCATCGAGGTAATCGCTGCAAAAGACAACGCAAGGAAGAAACCTGCCATCATCACAAATGCACCTATTGCACCACCTGGTGCTTGTGCAAAGACTTCAGGTAGTGCGAGGAACGTAATCGCGGACGAACCATTCGTGACGGTTGCAAGCGGGTCGGAACTGACTGCAAAGATTGCAGAAAGAACTGCCAACCCAGCAATGATCGAGATGCTGTTGTTCGCAAAACCCATCGTAAATGCATTGAGAACCGTATCCTCATCCTTGCGCATGTAAACTGCGTAGGTGATGGCCATACCCATACCTGCTGAACACGACCATGCCGATTGTGCTAGACCGTTAATCCATATCTCTGGATCAGATAGCTTAGAAGGATCGACTGTAAACATGAACAATGCACCATCAAGGCTACCATCGGACA
>JASLVI010000099.1 GCA_030741455.1 Candidatus Poseidoniaceae archaeon
CATCTTTTGCTCAACGCTGCCTGCGATGATCGAAGTCATTCAATCGGAACGGGTGCGCTTACCATCGATGATGTTGCTCAACATTCAGACGCTGGACAAGTGTTCAGAAATTTACTTTTGTCACCATCGTCAAGAGCAGAGGCAATTCCAGAACTTGAAGTGCTTGCAAATGAGGTTGCAGCTGCGCACGGAGCTGCTTCGGCTCCGATCAATGAAGAACAATTGCACTACTTGATGAGTCGAGGATTGTCCAAGCCAGAGGCAACATCGATGATTGTCGAAGGGTTTCTTGTCGATTCGTTCACAGGTTTGGATTCTGATTTTGTACGAGATGCCATTCAAACCAGGCTCACTGTGCATCTTGAATGCCAACTTATTGGGTGATTGAATTGGCGATTCAAGATGACTTCCCTATTCTCCAACGCCTCGTCAATGGCCATCGTCTGATTTACCTTGACAATGCTGCAACCACACAAAAACCAGCGATCGTCATCGATGCAATGAACGACTATTACACAAAACACAACGCAAATGTCCACAGAGCGGTCCATACACTTGCAGGTGAAGCAACCGACGGCTATGAGGCGTGTCGAGATGCACTCAAAACATGGTTTCGTGCTGAACGATGCATTCTCACCAGTGGAACAACAGAGGCAATCAATCTCGCTGCTCACGCTTGGGGTCATTCACAACTGAAAGGACGGCCAATTGTCTTGACTGAGATGGAACATCACAGCGATATTGTTCCATGGCAAATGCTTGCTGAGACCTTTGGAAACGAATTACGATATGTCCCTGTAAAATCGGATCTAACCCTCGACATGGAAGCCTTTGAAGCCTCCATTGAAGGTGCAGGATTGGTTTGTGTCGTCCACACATCGAACGTTCTTGGTGTCCGAAATCCTATCGAAGAAATCATCCGTATCGCTCATAACCATGGCGCTAAAGTCTTGCTTGATGCTGCACAAGGTGCACCTCATTGCCAAATCAACATGGCTGAACTTGGTGCCGACATGATGGCATTATCCGCACACAAAATGTGCGGCCCTACTGGAATCGGTTGCCTCCTCGTCAATGAGGAGACCTTCCAAGAAATGCAGCCATTCATGGGAGGTGGAGATATGATTGAGACAGTCACACTCGAAGGTTCCACCTACCAAACAAATGAACATCGATTCGAAGCTGGAACACCACGAATTGCTGAGGCGATTGGATGGAATGCTGCATTAACCTACCTTGGAACCCTCGATCTTGAACAACAGCACGGACGATTGCTGGAGATTGCTCGTCATGTTGCTCAAGAATTACGTTCGATGGGCATGACCGTTTATGGACGTCATGATGATGATGATTCATCCGTCGTTTCCTTCCTTCATCCAACGCTCCACAGCGAAGACTTTGCTCATCTTCTTGATGCACGGGGCGTTGCAGTTCGAACAGGACACCATTGTGCCCAACCGTTGCTGAATCGTCTCGGCATTACTGGTACTGTACGTGCATCCTTTTACATCTACAATACAATGCAAGACGCTGAAGAATTCTTGATGCATGTCCGAAATATTCTGGAGCGATTTGCATGACTTATCCTCAGAAGTTGGCAGAATTAGTTGATGATTTTCAATCCATTGATGATCGAATGGAACGACTTGAATATGTATTTGACCTAGCCTCAGAGGTGAATGAACTTCCAAATGATGAATGGACAGATTCAACACGGATTCATGGTTGTCAATCTGAAGCACACGTTCGAGTTGATATTGAGGACGAAAATGTTCGACTTTACTCAGGTGCTGATTCGAAGTTGGTTCAAGGACTCATGGGGATTTTAACCATCGCTATCGATGGGCAACCGATTGAAATCGCTCGAACCTTAACTCCAGAATTTGCTGTCGAAATGGGCGTTCTCAATTCACTCTCCCCATCACGCAGCAATGGATTCCGAAACATGTTCGACAAAGTAATGTCCACATTAATGGAGGAAGAATAATGGTTGAAGAAGCGCAAGTCATGGAATCGTTGCAATCGGTTGAAGACCCTGAATTGGATATTTCAATTGTCGAATTAGGTCTTGTTTATGCAGTACGCTTTGAAGATCGTGATGAAGGAATGCATGCTGAAATTGATCTTACGCTGACCTCACCAGGATGTCCAGCAGCGCCTGAGATTATGGCAGCAGCACATCGAGCCGCCCTTCAGACCGATGGATTGAACAGCGTTCACATCAATCTTGTTTGGTCTCCACGCTGGGATCCACGTACTCATGCGAGTGAAGATGCACGCATGGACATGGGCATTTGGGATTGATTAGACAGCTAGTTGAAGGGTGACATCATCACCGTCTTCAATTCCGAGACGCTCTCGTAAAAATGGGCCTGAAATGACCTCAACTACGTCGACATGGCGGGTCAAATCTGGAATCAGAATCGCACAGTCAACAACATGTTCGTTGTGAGAAATCGTTGCTCGATAGGCGGTCGCACCTCCAAAGGAAACACCATCGCGGAGAAAGCCTCGAACTCGTAGCGCTTCAAAGGCATCGACATTGGCTGAGTTTGCTTTCTCAAGGGCATCTGGATTGGCATCAAGTGTATCAATACCCGCTTTGTTTCTCAGTGCAATGTAGTGAACAAGATGCTCTTCCTCCACAGTGATGTTGAGCGTTCCTGGCCATGCGGTTGTACCTAGAATGGAGCGAAACTGTTCTTGGTAATGCGGTTGCGACATGAACACATGGGCTCGGCCTAATCCGCTGCTGACGACTCCGTTCAGTTGCACATTACCATGCTAAACACTCCTCCTTTTCATCATGCGTATTGAACCCACAACTCACAAAAGCCCTTAATCAACCTCGACGAGGAGGGAATGGTGAGACCATGCCCGGCGACATGACGTGGATGAAACAACGCTTTGATGAACTCAATGAGAAGTCCTTACTTTGGGAACCACCTACGCTCGAAGGGCCGAATCAACCGCGATGTACAATGGAGGGCAAACCCACGATTATGCTCTCAGCAAACAACTATCTCAACCTTACAACCCATCCTAAAGTCGTTCGAGCCATGGTCGATGCAACGACAACCTATGGGGCTGGAAGTGGTTCGGTCCGCGCCATTGCTGGAACGATGGATTTGCATCTCGAAGCAGAGCGAACAGTTGCAGATTTCAAAGGCGTGGAAGCTGCACTCATTTATTCAGCAGGTTATACTGCCAACGTCGGATTGATTCCAACCCTTGTTCAAGGCCCTCAAGATGTTATCATCAGTGACGAGTTGAACCATGGTTCGATCATCGATGGTGTTCGATTGACAAAGGCTCAGCGTGGCGTCTATGCCCACAACGACATGGGTGAGCTTGAAGCGGTTCTCAAAGCACATGAAGGTGCAGAACGCAAATTGATCATCACCGATGGTGTGTTCTCAATGGATGGAGATTATGCACCACTCGATGAAGTGAATAAACTCGCTGAAGAATATGGTGCAATGGTCCTCGTCGATGATTGTCATGGCGAGGGAGTACTCGGTGAAGGTGGACGTGGAATCGTTGATCATTTCAAACTACAAGGAAAAGTAGACTTCGAAGTAGGTTCCTTTTCCAAAGCGCTCGGCGTTCAAGGAGGGATCCTCGCTGGAACTGAGATGACACGTACGCACGCACTGAATCATTCACGCTCATGGCTTCTTTCAGGATCGCAACCACCAGGGGTTGCAGCAGCCCAAAAGGCGGCGATTGAAGTCTTAATGGAAGAACCAGAGCATCATGCAAAACTCTGGGAGAATACAAATTATTTCCGAAAGGAATTACAATCTCTTGGTTTTGATACGGGAGTTTCGACAACGCCAATTATCCCAATCATGTGTGGTGAATCCTCAACTGCAAAGCAAATGACCAACCACCTACAAAACGAGGGCGTGATGGCTGGAGCAATTGTGTTCCCAATGGTTGCACGAGATAAGGCACGAATTCGAACCCAAATGTCTGCTGGTTTGTCACGAGATGATCTTGATGAAGTTCTACGACTCTTGGAATCCATTGGCCCGAAGGTCGGCCTCATCTGATTCAATTTCTGAGTTTATTGCTTAACTTCAAGATTTGATTTCAGCCTGTTCAGCATCTTCCATCAAAATGAATTCAAATGCACCTGTTGCACTATCGTAATCGATCGAGAGGAATAAGGCTTTCATATGTCGCTCTTCGAATGGATCGTGGAAAAAGGGTTGTCCTGCTCTGAAAATTTTGAGGATTTCCTTGTATTCGGACATCGACATATTTCCCGTAATCGTATATTCTCCGGATTCTGAACCTTCATCCAAAAGATCGTCACCCTCTTGACCACGAATTACCGTGCGTTGAAGTCGTCGCTTAACACTCATGTGAACGTTGCAGTTCGAAATTCGGTGCCAGTCTTTTCCTACCGATGCAATGAAACATTCGTTGACTTCCATAGTGCATATCATAGCGATTCCGAATATAATTCTTCCACTGATACGATTCATCAGCGAACATCGAATCTATTCGGATTCAAACGCGTCAACAACCTCCAGAAGCTCGAGGTCTTCTCCAGCCATATCATCGGCTGAATCGTGTGACGATACAGGTAATGTCTTCATGCCATCAAATGGATTTACACCTTCATCGAGCATGCAGAGAAGGCGCCAACGTGGCGCCCAAGACAGGTGTACATATGCAGGACCAGGGAGCAAGAGAATGAACAAGGAAATTCCGCTTGGAATATCGAGAACGTTGGAGAAATCTAGGCCAAGTAATCCGATACCAATGAATGGCATGGGATACAGAATGATACGAGGCGGCGTCATAGGCATCCGTTTCGTCAGGCTGACAAGAATCAACGAGCAGAATCCGAGAACCAAGCAAGCTGCCATAAACAGAGAGGAAAACAACAACCAATTGGAAAACGATTCGTTCAAATTATCGAAACGAAGAATGTAAGGAAAAATCAACGCTAGCCCAATGAGGAATCCATAGAACATACCGATGTTTGCAGGATGAGAGAGCCAGAGAGGAAGTCTCGAAAATCGGCGAGAAAGAGACGTCCCAAAGAGCAGTTCCTGATGCTCAGAGTCCAGTTCAGAGATAATCTCTGACCAACGAACTGGGGTTTCCATAAGTGGATGCTGACAGGTTTAGGCTTTCAATGCACCCGTTCATGCATCGTTGAAACTTCTATTCTTGACCCTTGAGTATTTTGGCGATTGGACCAGCTGCATCTTCAAGTTCAATATCTTCTGGCCAATCTCGTTCGAGCAATACTGAATCCAACGATTCGCGTTGACGAGCATGTTCGATCTCATCCTCCACTTCATTATGCGCATCTCTTAACGCAAGTGATTGATTGAGCAAAGCCATTGTACGACGAAGTTTCGAACCAATCGTTTTCTCATCCGTAAAATAGCCAAGGATGCTGTAATCATCATCAAGAGCCACGAGATTGAACCCACTAAGCAAATCATCAGCGATAAGCCTGTAGCGATTTTCTCCAGCTTCAACCCAACGCCCATCGTGCAAGCGAATCATCACTTCAGCCTTCTTCAGTGAATCCAATTCCATCATTGGATGCGATGGATTTACTGCAAAAGGAATGTGTTGCCAATCTCTCAATTGTT
>JASLVI010000009.1:0-4996 GCA_030741455.1 Candidatus Poseidoniaceae archaeon
GATCTCCAGGTAATGCGTTGTAACCAATTGATTTTGAGAGTGTAGCCACTTCACCATCTCTCGTACGAGTGACGATGATGGATTCTTCCTGAGCCACTAAATCGATTCCTACGACTGATAAATCGATAACAAGGGTTGTGACGCCGATAATCTCCTGAACAGGGTCCCAAACAATAACGCCATTGCTGCTGTAATCGTCACTTGCAATCGTATCATCCGTGACGTTTGAAACATTGATTGATTCTTCGATTTGACCAGAGCTATTCGTGGTTGGGTTCAGCAAGGTTCCTGCCATTTCGTATCGGAGTTGGAGGTTCTTGTTGACTTCAGGAACACCATTTGGTGCGACAGAATATGTGGCATAAATTTCCGACATCGTATCTGGTAATGTAGCAATGAATTGTGTATCGACTTCAATCTCAACATTCCGGGCGCCGGGGTTTTTACGTTTGTCAACGCCAAACGAGTCGACAGGTTCGTAGTCTTTCAACAACCAGTCGATGGTAAATCCAGCAGCATTTGAAATTCGAATCCACGAGTTGAATCGAACCGCTGGACAGTACCAATTGAATCCAGCACTTACTCCGGTAGCGTTCCATTCATTGACTTTGTAGGAATCATCACACCCTTCGTATTTGATGTTAAGACCGTCCTCGGTTGGAATACCGTCTTTGGTGACTTGCCAAGATGTGTTTTCAGCACCGTTTGAGTCAAATTCAGTAGGATCGAAATAATCAGAGGTTCCACTTACGCTGGTTCCAGACATAAACGGCATGTACCATTGATCCCCTGTCCTCATCGGGAAATCGTATTTTTCTTTTGGAGGTTCGTAGTAGGTATCAAATGAGATTGTAGCAAGTTTTTGTGACAAGAATCCAAGATTGAACGGTGCAAAGTCAACGTCCAATTCAAACTCTGAGTTGATGACGGCAAGGTCACGAACACGAACAATGTCTTCACCGGTGTAGTCAATCGTTAATCTACCGCTTACTCCTTCAAGTGTAGCTCCACTGTTTCCTGATGAGAATTCTCCCTCAAGCTTCATTTTGTATGCCAATGTTTGAACTCCATCGAGAGTGATGAAGAAAATGTCTTCGATTTCGTAGACGGTGTCTCCTGTAAGTGTGTTGAGACTTGCAGATACATTTGCTTGTGCGAGCAACTGTGCAACATCAAATCGAGTCTCATAGGTCCACTTATCTCCAATTCTCCAACTCGGCACATCTGTTGAAGATCCTGAACCCGAAGATGCGTAGATGTCGTCTGAATTCTCGAGCATCTTTTGCTCTTGGGTGACAACATGAGTCAATGAGGAAAATGCTAGAAGGAACAAAACCAGTAATGCAGGTAGACGGCTCGCCATGCTCAATTGTCTTCTTGCTCATACTTAGGAATTGCCAACCTGTGATTCCAACCATTGCTGGCCATAATGTTCCCATTGTTCCATTGACCATCCCTCTGGAAGACCTGAATCAGGGATAGGTGGAGCGTTCGAGGTTGACTCGGTTGCGGCCAGCCCATCGAACGCCCGTTCGATAGGTGGATCATTGGGGCGATTTCTCCGAGCCGAGATTTCATGCGGCATGAGGCCGACTTCGTCATTGCTAAAGATGGCACTTTGTTGTTGATCAAGACGTTCCATCGCCCGTTCTTTATGGCCTGAGCGACGACGCCTCGTCATCATTGCCAGCAGTACGATCAAGAATGTAAGCAATGAGAGTTGGTAGATTGGATTTGCTTCCTCTCCAGCTAAGGATGCACTAATGTCCTCGACGAAGGTGCGATCGGGTTCTCCAATTTCGATGTTGATAACTCGAGTTCCAGGTCGCTCAGGATTCTCGTCCCAGGCCATAATACGAATTGTATACGAGCCCTCTCTCTTGAAGATGTACTCGATCTTCTTTCCAACCTCGTTCGCATCGTTGTCTTTAATTCCATCTCCATTGCTATCATACGATGTATCAAGGTCCCAAACCACTGTGATTTGGTCGAGATCATTCAGTGAATCAATCGTTGCGCTTGCATCCAAAACACACCGTTCCAATGCTCGACATTTGATATCATTTGTTCGAACGATTGGGGGTATATTGAGGACTTCGATGTCAAGAACCTCACTCACTCGAACACCATCATCATCAGTGACGTGATAGATGACCGTATGGGTTCCACTGGTGTTCCAGTGCCATACAAGTTCATCGCCGATGACGTCGCAATCATCATCTGCTCCGCCAATGTCATTCGAATCAAGGCCAGGATCGACGTCCCAACAGCGAATCAGTGTATCATAATCGGATGGCGTATCGGTCGCATTTCCAATCAACCGAACTTCCTCGCCCTCGGCAAGAGGCAAAACTCCCTTGAGTGGTTGAACAACTGGTGGGACGTTGGCTACGCTCACCCATCGCTCATAGGTACCACTGCTTGCTCCTTCTGAATCACTAACTTCCAATCGCATTCGATGAAGGCCTGCCGTTTCCCACATCATGTCAAATTCTGATACTCGGCCATCGAAGGTCTTGATGAGATTTGGTTGTGCATCATCGGGCCACCATCGGTGTTTCAACCCATCCAAATCATCGACGGAGTCCAATGCCTGGCCACGTAATTGAACGATTTGATCCTCTTGAACATGCCATGTTTGCTGAACATCCATCGGAATGGGGCCACTTTGATTGGTCATCGTTACCGATAGGCCATGTGGATTGATGTTGGTGAAGCGGATGTCAATGCTTGCCATTGTCATCGCACTATCATCATCGACGCCAACTGCTTGGAATGTATGCCATCCCTCGGTCGGAGCTGTTGTTGTACAAATTCGTGTGTAATATCCCTCTTCACAAATTGCATTCGGCCAATAGATGTCTACGACGCCGGGGAATGGATCTTCTGAATCGCTATCGTTTGCATAAGCATAGAGCGTTACAGGATGCTCGACTTTGACTTCGGTTCGCGCACTGATCACTTCGATGTTGGGTGCACGGTTGAGAATGACCACATCAAGAATTCCTTCGACTTGGTCTTGTTCTTCGTCGGTAATGGTCACTTCAACAGGAAATTCTCCATCGTTTGTCCACGTCCAATTCAGCTTGCAGTCGATGGACTCAACTCGTGTCCAAGCAGATGTTCGTGTTCCATCGTACCATGGAACGTTAAACAAACAAGATACATTTCCACCATCCTCATCAAAACTTCCTGAAGCGTTGATGACTGTCTCAACGTTGGTATAGACTTCTATTGGTTCGAGTACCGCAGTTGGTAAGCGGCCAATGAACAACTCGATTTCACCAATATCATTGTCGGCATTGGCGTCTGCTGTATTCACTTGCATTGGATCGGATTCCCATCGGATGGGTATTGTTCCGATCGATGCATCCTGAGGGACCGTCCACGTGAAATCCACCTTGTGCGATTCATACGTACTCAACGAAGGCAGTTCGAGATCAAAAATCGACTCATCCGGATGATAGATTCGTAGTTGTGAAGTTGTCGAGGAGGTTATTCCTTTGTTGACAACGGCAACTTCGATTGTTAATTCATCACCAGGGAGTACATTGTAGCCAGAAAGGGAACTTACAGTGCTAACAACGCCGCTACGATTTCGAATAACAACCGCTCGCTCCTCATCTGCAATCAAATCCAATCCAACGAGGTATTCATCGAGCGTGATGGTCGTCGCACCAACATAATTACCTGACTTTGCCATGATCCCATGACTTGCCCAATCCGTATTTGTTGCTGAATAATCGATGCTATTTCCCGAATCAATGGTTGTGCTGGTCGAACCATTGGATGCGGTGTAAACCGTTGTCGAGATTCCATCATAGGCGACTTCAACCGCAACACCATCGACTGTTCCAAAGCAAGAAGGGCTGAGGTGAACCCAAACTTCCATCGGTGAATCAAGCGCTGTGAGGGAACGTTCAGGTTGAACCTCAATGCAGGTTGGGCGAGTGCCAGGGTCGCCGTTGCTTTCAACACCTGTTGCACCAACTGGCATGTATTGCTTTAAACGGAAATCAATGGTTAAACCGACGTCTTCTTCGGTGTGTCGCCAGGCGTAATTATTGACAGCAGGACAGTACCATCGATAGCCGGTTGAAAGGCCGTCTGAATCCCAAGAAGAGAGTTCGTAGGACGCATCGCATCCACTGTACGCGATACCAGCGCCCATCGAATTACGTGGCTGACCAACGTCAGTAACTTCCCATGTCGTTGTGTTTGTATCAGTTTCTGGCGGAGGGAACGGCGTGATGTAATCACTTTGCCCTGACCATGTTGAGGATGAAGTGGTTAGAGATGTCCAACGTTCTCCATACCGTAGTGGAAAGTCATAGGCTTCGGTAGCAGGACTGTATTCGTTGGTAATGGTAATGTCTCCAAGTATTTGCGTGAGTGAACCTATGCCATATGGAATAAATTTGATGTACAGATCGAGGTCATTTTTGACCGTAGCAAAATCGCTGACACGGAGGTATTCTGTTTGTGTAAACTGTATTTCTGCATTCCCAGTAAATCCTTCCAGTTCGACGCCGCTTTTGTCAAAATCTGCAGTCATCCGCAGTTTGTAGACCCATTCCGTTCGATTATCAAATTGGAGCTCAAGGATGTCGGTTACCTCTGCGGTTGAATCCCCTTGAATCTCTCCAACCGTAGCAGAAACACCCGTGTTCGTGATGAGAATTGATGGATCGAAGGAACCCGAATAAACCCATTTGTCTCCAATTCTCCATGTCGGCAAATCCGAGACACCGGGGTCGCTTCCACTACGATGAATCACTTCGTTATCATCGAGTTGAATATGATGAGTGATGAGTGGAATTTGACTCAATCCAATCATCAGGCCAAGCACGAGCAACGCCAGGATGCGTGACTTGAGCACTCCGCCCATGATTGGGCTTGAACGTTCTTGCACATGAAAGGTGCGACGTTGGCTTCAGAGAAGGTCAGCAAGTTCGTCCTTGATGATTTCTACAGCTTCCAAAATCTCGTCCTTATG
>JASLVI010000009.1:5093-22626 GCA_030741455.1 Candidatus Poseidoniaceae archaeon
TGTCGGGCACCGGTAATGACCATCTTACCGCTGCCGAAAATGAGGCAGACAACCTTTGGATAATCGAGTCGATAGATGAGTCCTGGGAATTGCTCAGGCTCATACTCAACCTTGTCGAATGGAAGGTGGAATGTGAGGTTGTTAAGATTCAACTTTCGAGGCTCGCCAGCGAGTGGAGCGCCTGTGAATTTGTCGTTTCCATCATAGTCTTCAGGGTAATGAAGAGCGTAGGTTGCAACCATGTTCTGGACTTCAATTTCAACATCCTTGAGGTCCCATGTTGTGATACCAGCAGCACGCAGATCCTTAATCATGCGATCGATACCTGTGTGAATGTTGTCTTCGTCCTTTCCTCCAGTACAAACAGCTCGTCCTGAGCGGAACATGAGGATGGCAAGTTTAGGGTCGGTTACGCGATAAACAACACCCGGGAATTGCTCAGGCTCATACTCACAATTGAGTTGAATTGCAATGTCTGGGAGGTCGAGTTCTTCGGCTACGCGGGTACTTGCTACTACATTGACGACTGTCAAGCGCTCTTCATCGGTGGTCATGGGTTGAGGCTTCAAGCCCGCCTATATAAAGGAAAGGCTGACGATTTAATGACCAACCTATCAGTATAGGTACCTACATTAAACGCTCTATTTTGAGCCCAGGCTCATTAAAATGGGTGATAAAGGCTCTCCCTCCCTCCATTTCGATTGCACCAACTGTTTCTTCAGGCCTCCTCGTCAAGGCGATCATGCATCCTCCTCCGCCAGCACCTGTCAATTTCACACCTAGGCTGGATGGCGCTGCAGCGCGAATTAAGCGTTCGAGATCAGGTGAAGAAACACCGAGAGATCGGAGAACGATGTGATTCTCCGTCATCGCTTGTCCAACTGCTTCCATGTTTCCTTCTTGCAGAGCATGAATACCTCTACGGGCGATTGCTCCAATGGTATCCAACTCGACTTTTCGTTCGGGATGTTCGCGAATCAAGGTTGCAACTTGTTCAACCATCGCTGAGGTTGAACCGTGAACACCCGTATTTCCGACGACGAGAAAAACATCTTCAGGAATGGTTGCTTCAAATGTGTGAAGATGCCATTGGAAGGTCTTGCCATCAACGTCCATCGCACGTGTTTCAATAAAGTCGAGCCCATCCTCAATCGTATCGGAAAGGACAACAAAACCGCCAAACGAACTCGTTGCAGTGTCCAATGGACTGGCGCGTCCGCCTTGTGCTGAAGCTTCCGCTTGATGGGAAATAGCACTTGCTTGGGTTTGATCCAATGGGTCATTTCGAAGTTGTTGAAGCGCACCGCAAAGAGCGACCGATAGTGCAGCAGAAGAACCAAGTCCAGAAGCCTTCGGAATCGTTCCTCTAATTCGGATGTGCAAAGGATCTTGGTCTTCGGTTGTGATTTGGCTACGGATGTACTCGATGTGTGGATGCTTTTGAGGGTTGAATGTTCTGCCATCTAGTCGCCACGTATCGAATGTCTCTTCTCTTTCGAGCTCAATGGTCATTCGTTGATTGATGCTGCAAGCCAGTGCAGGTTGGCCATACACAACAGCGTGCTCTCCAAAAAGAATGCACTTGCCCGGAGCACTAGCCTTCACCATGTTCCTTGCACACCTATCACAACCATTAGGATTGGTGTTGGTTTCATCGTTGGGTTGAAACATTGAATGTGCTTCGGTTGATTCATGATGGACCACCCGCTTGACGTGACCTATGCAGGAATCAAGGGATATTACCTGCTTCTCGTCCTTGGTGGAATCTCGATTGCTTTCTTCCTCTACCAGGTCCAGAAAGCAACACGTCTCGTTCTTCTTGGGGCTCCAGATAAGCGATTTGATTCATGGGGCAAGCGCCTGAAAGAGACGCTTACTGTATGGCTTGGCCAACGGAAAGTACTGGAGGACAAGGTTGCAGGTACCATGCACGTTCTGATGTTCTGGGGATTCTTGATGCTCTCGTCCGATATGCTTGATCTTGCTACCGCAAATCGATTTAGCGAACATATCCTTCCAGAAGCATTGAATGGAATCTGGAATGGAATGGTTGAATTGGGCTACACCAGCGCCCTCATCGGTTGCTTCCTTGCTCTGAATCGTCGAGTTCTGTTCACGCCTGAAAAACTGAAAGGCAAATCACAACTTGAAGGAAATGTTATTCTTATTCTCATTATGACAATCTGCACCACATCATACATTGTTGAGGCAGGCGAAGACCCTCATCCAACGTGGGAGATGATCGGTGCTTGGGTTGCTGATACATTTGCACCATCTCAGACCACCATCAATGCAGCATATTGGGCGCACATGGTTGCAATCTGCACCTTCTTGTTCTTGATTCCACTTTCAAAGCACATGCATTTGGTCATGGCGCTTCCAAATGTGGCGTTCTTCGATACGGAACCAATGGCGAAGATGCGACCCCTTGCAACAGATGAAAGCGGTTCTGCCGTATCTCTTGAGGAACTCGATATCGAATCCTTTGGCGCAGCGAATTATACTCAACTAACATGGAGAAGTCTCATCGATGGATGGGCGTGTACATCGTGTGCTCGGTGTCAAGATGTTTGTCCTGCCTATGCGAGTGGAAAGGCCCTGAATCCCATGCAAATTGTTCACGATGTGCGATACTATGCGAATGAACACGCGTCTCAACTTTTTGCTGGAGAAACACCAGAGGAAGACATCATCGCCCGATTCGGTGAAGAGTCCATATGGGCTTGTACGACATGTCACGCCTGTGTCGATGTGTGTCCTGTAAACATCGAACACGTTCCAAAATTGACGGATGCTCGTCGACATTTGATGATGGAGCGCATGGAGTTCGATGAAGCGGTCGAAGATACCATTATGCCGCTCATGGCGACCATTGAGAATCTTGAATCGGATTCAAATCCATACGGTTTGCCTTCGCATGAGCGAGGCGATTGGGCTGCAGATTTGGATGTCAAAGTTGCAGAACCTGCAGAATACATCTATTTCGCTGGATGCGCAGCTTCGTTTGATGAACGTAACAAGAAAGTCGCTCGAGATACCATTTCCATCATGAAAGAAGCAGGACTTGACGTTGGTATTCTTGGTATGCAGGAGGGATGCAGTGGTGATGCAGCACGTCGTGCTGGAAACGAATATCTGTTCCAAATGCTTGCTGAAACGAATTTGGAAACCTTCGATGAACTCGGTGTCAAGAAGGTTGTCGCCTCCTGCCCACATTGTTTCCACACACTTGGAAAGGAGTACAAGGATTATGGTGGCGAAGACATCGAGGTTATGCACCATTCACAATTAATCTCTCATTTGCAAAACGAGGGTAAACTGCCTCAACCAAAACACGACGGTTCCGTAACTTATCACGATCCATGCTACCTCGGCCGGATTGGTGGAGAATACGATGCACCTCGAGATGCGATTGGTGGCGTTGATGTTGAAACAGAGCGACATGGACGAGGATCATTCTGTTGTGGTGCAGGTGGTGCACAGATGTGGATGGAAGAGCATGTGCCTGAAGGCAGTGATCGTGTCAACATCATCCGTGCAAAGGAGTTGGCTTCTACCGGTGCTGATACCGTGGCTGTCGGCTGCCCATTCTGTTCAACGATGGTGACCGATGGATTATCAGCCATCGATGCTGAAATGGATGTCAAAGACATTGCAGAATTGGTTTGGGAACAAATCAAAGCCAATGATGCAAAGATCGAAGAAGCCAAAGCGGCCTGAGAATCGATGATTTCCGATGAATCAAGAGGCTTTGCTTGCTTGGTACCGTCGCATACAGCGGCCACTCCCTTGGCGCTTAGAGCCAACTCCTTGGTCGATTCTTCTCTCTGAGATTCTTCTCCAGCAAACGCAAATGGAACGTGGAATTGTCTATCACAAGAATTTGCTTGAACGATTTCCAACAATCCAATCGATGGCTGAATCAAGCGTCGATGACGTTCTCCATTTGTGGCAGGGGGCAGGCTACTACGCTCGAGCACGTCGTTTGCATGCACTCTCTATCGAAGTCATGAATGAGCATGGAGGTCAACTTCCTGAACAGTATGCTGAATTACTCACACTGCCCGGTATCGGTCCTTACACGGCAGCGGCTGTAGCTTCGATTGCGTTCAATCAACCAGTGGCTTGTGTTGATGGGAACATTCGACGCGTAATGGCTCGCCAAACCAACATGGATTCACCAACTGTGAAAGAGGTACAATCGTTTGCAGATCAGCACTTGGTACGTGAATCGCCAGGCGATTGGAATCAAGCTATGATGGAATTAGGTGCTCTTGTTTGTAAGCCACGTAATCCACTTTGTGAGCAATGCCCAATTACAGAGACCTGCCAAGGACGTTCTCGTCCACATGAATTGCCTCGTCCAAAGAAAACCAAGAAAACGATCGTAGAGTACAATTGTGTTGTTCGGATTGATGAAGACGGTCACCCTGAATTACATCAACGTCCACAAACGGGATTGTTTGCAGGCTTATGGGGGCCGAAGATGGAGGAGAATTTGCAGACAAAGGGTTACGAATACATCGGTAAAATTCGGCATCAATTATCGCATCGAGAGATGATTGTCTCCGTATGGAAAGATGTAGGGTTGAAGGGGACAGACCCTCAGACCGTTGCGCTTTCATCACTCGATCGACGTATCCTGGCCCTCGCTGGTATAATGCTGGATGTCCCATGAAAACGAAGCTAAGCAAGCGATGAGGCCGAAGAACAAGAAGTATTCAGCAGGTGCAGCATAAACGATCCAAGGTTGGAGATACTCCAACCCAACTTCCGACTCTTGGACGCCCAGTTCTTTTATCCCTGACTGAATGCCATCTCGAATTGTGAAGGTCATGACGAGGAGGGACGCAAGTGCAAGAAGGAGAGAATAAACGCGAATGCTTCTACCCTTTGAGTTTGATTTCGGAAGGGAAAAATGAGTTGCAAAAGCCCAAGCGAAACCTCCATGGAAGACGACGAGTGCGGTATAGACGTGAACTTCGATGTTTTGCTCCATCGTAACAAAGGCCAAAACAGCAAGGTGTGTAGATGACGCCAACCCACATGCAAAGGCGAAATGATGCAGTTTTGGTGATGCAATTGGTTTGAACAGGAAAAAAAGACGAACGGATACTATGAGTTGTACGATAGCCGAGCAGAAGAGACCAATGGAGAAGACATGGTCTTCAATACCCGGATGATCTGTTTCTGAGATGAAAAAGGGAATGTCTCTGTAGTTTCCCGATAAGTAGTGGATGATTGTTGCGAGCAATACACTTGCAGTCGGAAGAATCCATGATGTTCGAATCAGCGTTTGATCAGACACAGGCCGACCAAACAATACAATTCCTCTGGTGGACTTGAACCGAAGCATCGCGCTCAACCTACGCTCCCCCCTGTCACGTATGAACCTTCAAGTGAGAGTGCTGACACCGCCATGTTGTTCACATGCCATTACGAGTACATGATACACGCCGGAGAGAGAAGGTTGATTTTACAACCCAATCGCCAGGAAGAGTCTCGATGTATGTCTGTGGCGTAACCGTTTACGACCTGTGTCATCTTGGCCATGCTCGATGTTACATCGCCTTTGATTTGATTCATCGTTGGCTTGAAGCATCAGGCTACGATGTTGATTATGTTCAAAATTTCACAGATATTGATGACAAGATCATCATCCGCTCAATCGAAACAGGCGAAGACTGGAGAGCGATTGTTGATAGGAACATCGAGACCTATTATCGAGACATGGATTCCCTCAACATTCTGCGGGCGGATCACTATCCACGATGTACGGAATACGTCGAATCAATGATTCACATCATCGAAGATTTGATTGAGAAAAACCATGCCTATGTTGCAAATGATGGCGTCTACTTCCATGTTGATTCAGCACCCGAAAAATATGGACAATTGACGGGTCAATCAATCGACGCAGTACGGCAAGGTGCAGGCGGTCGTGTGGATAAAACCGGGAGTGGGAAGCGTGATCACAAAGATTTCGCTCTTTGGAAGCAAGCTAAACCTGGTGAGCCAACTTGGCCTTCACCTTGGGGTGAGGGTCGTCCTGGATGGCACATTGAATGCAGTGCAATGAGCCTTGATCATTTTGGTACATCCTTTGACATTCATGGTGGCGGGCATGATCTTCGTTTTCCTCACCATGAGGCAGAGATCTTCCAAAGTGAATGTCATACTGGACATGCACCTCTTGCCGGCTACTGGTTACACAATGGTTTCGTCAACATCGATGGCGAAAAAATGAGTAAATCGCTTGGTAATTTCTGGACCATCCAGGACATCATCCAGAAGGTTGACCCGCTTGTTCTACGACTCGCCCTAGTCAATGCACATTATCGTTCACCAATCGATATGAATGAACAATTACTCAACGATGCACAAAGAAACCACGATAGGATTCTCAATGTCTATGAAGCCGCCTTGCGGATGGCCACGGATGGCCGTCAACATCAACTTCCAACGCCCGATCTAACAAGCACAGATCCGTTGACGAAATCACTCGGATTGCTTGAGCGACTTGCAGAAGGTTTTGCTCAAGCGATGGATGATGATTTCAACAGTCGAGAGGCTGTAGCAAAGTTGCTTGCAGCAACCAAACAACTGCAACACTTGATGTCACTCGGAACAGATGAAGGCGATAAACGAGCCATAGCAGCATATGCAAAAGATTGGCTTGAAGAAACTGCAGGAACGATTCTCGGAATTCTCCCCACGCCTGATGTTCTCCTGGCTGAACCTGAAGAAGATCCTCGCAGAGCAGAGGTTGCGGATCAAGTCGAAGCATTGCTTGCTGAGCGAGCTGATGCCCGTTCAAACAAGGATTGGTCTCGTGCGGATGCAATCCGAGATCAATTGAATGCATTGGGTGTCGTTGTCAAAGATACTGCAGATGGCCCAGTTTGGGATTTGCAATAATCACTCTTCTTCACTCGAAGGCGGAGGTGCGAGTGGTGGTAATTCAGGAACAAACGTCTTCTGGTTTTCTTGCCATTCCTTTTCGATGACAACAGTTTGGTCAGCATCCATGATGTCATCTTCATCGGTTGAACGCGTAATTAGCCCAATTGCAACAAGAAGTACAATGACGAGCACAAGTAAGAGCGATTTCGCTCCAAACAACGATGATTCATCGGTTGATGCGTCTTCAACATCTTCTCCGAGGATGCAATTCGGAGGACATTCAGCATCTCGTCCTTCTTCTCCACCAGTTTCATTGGTTGTATTGGTGGGCGTTTCATCGATAGGATCGATTGGATCGATGGTTGAGCCACCCGAGTGATTTTGAGGTTCAAGAACAACGTTCACGCCAATCCGATCACCGTTCTCCATTGGAATGTTGTAATAATTTTCCAATTGTTCGAGGTTGATGTGCGTGTTTGCATGCTCAGATTGGGTAATGATGTCGAAATGGCGTGTATCATTGGTCGTGAAAATGTTGTTGAGCACATTGCCTTGCATGGTTGAATAACTACTCGTACTCGATGACCAAGTAGCAGCGATATCATCTGGATTGAGCTCCATCGCCATTTCCATATCCGCAAGAATTCGTGCCCATGATTGTGTTCCCTCGGGTTCTGAACGGTCTGTTACATCGACAGCCTTGTCAAATCCTGGGCCCTCGATGATTTCCCAGTCATCTCCCTTCAGGGTCGACATCAGATCAATATCGCCGAACACAGGCTGACCGTTGACAACGGTCAAACGAACATCAGCATCGATGGCTTCAATCAGGTTCCGATATGGGTCTTCATGGAAGGTATCCATCACAACCAGATCAGCATAGAGTCCAGCATTGATGGTTCCAACAGAGTCGTCCCAGTTGTTTCCAAGTGCAGGATTCTTCGTGACCATTGTCGCTAGATCATAGTCTGAGAAATACGAATTGAGATTGTTCGTGTTCCACAAATCAGCCACTTTCAATTCATGAAGGACGTTCTTTGAACCGCTTGGCCCCCAGTCGGGTGCAAGTGAGATTCGAACACCTGCTTGATCTGCAGCAACGACATCCGTCGTGTCTCCATACAAGAGAAGGTTGGAGAGAGGCGACCATGCAAGGTCTGTGCCGGCTTGCCCCATTTGTTGGAACTCAGCAGGACCTAGTGCCGTGCCATGAATAACAACCAGTTCGCCAACGAGAAGATTGTTCGCAACCAATACATCAAACTCAGCCCGACTTTCTTCATCAACACCTTCTGCAAGGTGGAGATACCAAGCGTTCAAACTTCCACTTGAATTTCCAGATTTGATGTGATTGCCCTCATAATCAGACTCAAGTGTCGTCACTTTCGTGTGGATGCCATCCCTACCAAAGTTCCACAATTCCACGTTTCTTGAGAGCATACTATCCCAAGCATCAAAATTGCTTGTGGGTGATCCTTGTACAGCAGTAACACCACCAGCAACTGCCATCACTTCTGCGTACTTCATCTGCTGGTTTGACATATCCCACATCGAGGATGTGTGAACGAATGTCTTCATCCAAGATATATCCCGCTTGTAATTTGGATTGTTCTTCCATTGATTTCGATTGGAATAGCCACCTTCCTCTGATTTCTGTGAAGTATGAACTTCAAAATCCCACAATGGAATATGGTTGTAATGCATATGATTGTGTGTGTCGATCAAACCAGGGTAGATTGTTCCGTTCGTCTCAATCACTGGCACGTCTGTAAGGTCGACATTTTGTGGGATGTTTTGACCAGACCAAACTGCCGTAATCTTTCCATCTTGTACGAGGACACTTCCATCATTGATGACATCTGACTCGCTGTTCATTGTAACCACTCGCCCCTTGAGGAGCATGGATTCTACGTAACCTCCATCACTCATGCCAAAGCATCCGATCATGTTTTGCGCCGCACCAAATGCTTCGTTTTCTGAATAACCAGGAGTGGGCGGCTGCACTTTCCAGACAGATCCATTTTCGAGTGGAATGTAGGAATTTCCGTACCAAGAGTCCCTGTCAGGATACGTTAAGGAATCAACGAGTGTTCCTCCCTCATCGTAGAGGTTCACAGTATCGCCTCCGTAATAATCGAGTTCAATCCGAGATGCATTGATGAAAATTGAAACATAATCACCAGGTTGAACGACGGTGTTTCGAGCGAGTTGACACGGAGCACTTCCTCCATCAGCAATATCATCCAGTACCCAATTTGAGATGTTGATGGGTTGAGCGGTTGGATTGTACAATTCAATGAATTGGTCTGAGAATTTCCCATATTCACCGTCACCGTTCCAGTCGGTGGCATTGTAGCAATTCGAACAGGTTTCATTACTCCACATGCCATTTGGGGATGCCAATACTTCGGAAATGACCATGTTTGAATCGGATGATTCAGAACCAGCTGAATCCTCAGATAGCCCTTGAGGCGCTAAAAGAACACTGAGAAGAAGGAAAACGGTGATGAATGTTGCCAGTCTGCTCATGTTGCTCCCTCGCTCATACAGCACATCAACCCGTCGACGCGATGGTTAGGTTGAATGCATGAGCACATATACTGTGACCGGTAGGGTGAGACATGGCAACTGTAGAGATGCAAGAATCCTCATTCAACGACATCATCGAGGGAAACAACCTCGTTATCATCGATTTTTGGGCGGAATGGTGTGGTCCATGTCGCGCTTATGCCCCTGTATTCGAACGTGTTTCGGAAGAGTTTCCCGATGTGGTCTTTGCGAAAGTGGATACTGAAGTAGAACAAGCATTGGCCGGATCGTTTGGAATTCGCTCCATCCCAACAACGATCGCTTTCAAAGAAGGCATTGGCGTCTTTATGCAACCCGGTGCACTTCCCGAGGAAGCGTTGAAGGATTTGATTACAAAACTCCAAGATTTGGACATGGACGAGGTTCGCGCCGAACTGGAAAGTCGTACTGATGAAGATTCAGCATAAGGCGAAAAGCGTCATATGTCGGTTTTGAGACGGGTGTTTCAATGCGAAGCGTATTGTTGATGGCGATTTTCATTCTTCCATCCATTCTCTCGGGGTGTTTTGGAGAAGATCTTCAAGACTTGACCTTCGAAATCGACGATGATCATTATCTCGAACCGTGGGAACGATATGGCTCTGACACTGTTTACGATGATACCGATATTTATTCCAGAGTGACCGAAAAAGGAACTTATGGGTATTCAGAGACGGGACAGTCTGTTTTTATTCCAGTACCTAGCATTACCGTTGCAGATGGTGGGGCAGGTGCAGCAGGCGGTGCAGTTGTCCATCTCGGTCTTTGGCTTCCCATCATCGAAGGATGTGATTATTCCTCGAGTGACAATTTGAGTGAGGCGTGTAAAGTCCCCGTCATCGCCGAAATCGGACCATATTACGATGATGGCGATGTTGATGCTCTCACGCCAGCAGATCGCTTGGGTCGTATGTTGATTGAGAATTATGTTCCTCACGGGTATGGTGTAGCCCAAGTTTCTGTTTTTGGAACGGGTGAATCAAACCATTGCATGGATTTGATGGGAACCGATGAACAACGAGGTATTGATGCTGCAGTTACTTGGCTAGGGACCCAATTATGGTCGAATGGTAACGTTGGAATTATCGGTAAATCCTACGATGGATCTACGCCGTGGCAAGCCGCCACATTTGGAAACCCACATCTGGCAACAATCGTTCCAATGTCCGGTTTGATCGGCGTCCATGAGTTGATGTGGCGAAATGGAAGCATGGAAGCTCGTGGAATGATTATGCACAATGGCGTCTATGGTTCGTTCGGAATCGATGGCGACACGGAGGACAGTCACACGCTCTGTGAAGGCTATCTCGAAGGCTATGTGAACGGCCCAGCAGCCTATCTTAGCGGTGGAATGGTCGACTATGCTGGCAACACATATTGGACGGAACGCTCCTTCCTCGATCGTGTTCTCCAGAATTACAACGGTTCGGTCTATTTGATTCAAGGCATGCAAGATTGGAACGTCGATCCGCACATGTCTTTCCCAGTTCATCAACAAGTAGCTGATGCAGGAATCGAAATCAAAACACTAGCAGGCCAATGGGCGCATGATTATCCTGATCGTGTCGCGGGTCATTCCTCACAAAGCACCGGCCGAGGTGCAGAAGCTTACCCTTACACACTACGTTGGGATTGGGCTGACGAAATGTTGTATTGGTTCGATTGGTATCTGAAGGGCGAAGGTCGTGCGCCAACACTTGGTGTTGAAATGCAAGACAATCGAGGCGGATGGCGATTTGAAGAGACTTACCCTCCAATGGATGTCGAGAATCTTGTCCTCACTGGCAGTGATCTCGCACCAACAGGTTCGACCGTCTCATCGACAAGTACGGTAACACTCAGTTACGGACCATTCGAAGAAGAGACTCGAATCATCGGAATGCCTACTTTCCACATCGCAGCAACACCTGGGCTAAATGGTGGACATTTGTTCATCGAAATGACCGATGAAACAGGAATGCATCTTGGTCATGCAGTGATGGATTTACGCTATCATGCAGGTGGTCGAGATGGTCAAGAAGTACTTCCTCCATTCGTTACAGTTAACGCATTAATGGAATTCATGCCGATGGATGTTGTTCTCCAAGAAGGGGAAGGAATCATCCTCTCAATTTCACAAACAGGAGAAGACTATGTTCCATCACCAGCAGCATCAGGTTCAGTCTCCATCGATTGGTCACAAAGCACGCTCACCTTACCACTGATCGAACGTAGTTGTGGCGATTTATTCCAAGCACCAATGCTCGATTATTCAACCAATAGTAGCCGTCAATGCTGAGGCTAGAACAACGACAAGATGTCGCTAAAGACATCTTTAGCATCACCTGATGAACGTTCAACCAATCGTCGAACAATCAGTTCGGGTGTTGAACGTGCGAGACAGTTGCGCTTCGGTGTTCGGTCAACAATCAATTCAAGATGTTCATCAAGCCCCTTTGCTTCAATACCATCAATTCTCAAATCATCCTCACCGTATGCATCGAGAATTGCAGGGGCAAGGTGCGTGACTAGAACCATGCTTGAATTCGCTTGTTGTTGGGCAGCTCGTAGCATTCCTGCAATAATTCTCGCTCCGGCCCCGGGTTCGGTAATGGCTTCAAGTTCATCAGCAAGAATGAGTTTCGGTTGAGCATTGCTCACCACATTGGCAAGGTCAACCAACGTTGTTTCAAGTGCACCAGCACTTTGCGTTCCACCGGATTTCGCAAGGACGTGCAATGCTTCAACACAACCAACCTCGGCATGTTGAGCAGGAACGGGTAGGCCCATGTGCGCCAATATCGCAATGTGAGCGACCAATTCCAGAAGCGTTGTCTTACCACCACTGTTAGCACCTGTCAACAGAGCAATGGATTGACGATCGCCCTTTGGTGCTGCAAGTCCAAGTCCGTAATTGACAGGTTGGACATCGCCTTCGATGAAGAGATGAGACCCTTGTTCGAACCAGATGCCGTGTTGTACAAGTTCGGGGAGCGTTGCATTGTAATGCATAGCCCATGAGGCAATGCTGTACCACATGTCATGTTCGATGAGGCGTTGAATCGCAGTTTCGCATAATGGCTTAAGATCAGCAAGTTTCGTAGCTAAGCGAAGCAGGTGGTCGTTCTTTCCATCGTTGATTCGACGTTCAAGTTCATCGTTGATTTTGTCAAGCGCACCCCGATTGAGTTTTACAGGCCAGTTGGATGAGTAAAGATCGAATGGTGCTTTCAATCCACCTGCCTCAAGATACAAAGAAAACTCAGTTCTGCCTTTTTCGAGAATTTCGTTCATCACATCCTCGGTTGCAGATGCCAGTTTTCGTTGAAAGGTAGCCGCATCTGCTAATGCTTCGAGCATATCAGAACCACTCAAATCGAGCGTGACGGATTCCATTTCCGCAGCAATTCGTTGGTTGAGTTGCTCTTCCAATTTCTTCGCTGTACTCCACAGTCCGTCTCGGACCTCCTCCATTGTTTCAACATCGCCAGAATCTTCAATCATTGAAAATATGCGGGCAAGTTGCTCCAATCCATTCGTCTCTTGGAAGATGGCATCAAGAGCAGGGTGAAGCACCTCTTTCTCTTCACTTCTCCATTGAATGAGGTCGAGAAGAACCTTCAATGTCTTACGATTGTTCGTAAACCAATCAAGCGTATATTCTGGAATCATGACATCTGAGCGGCCGGATTCTGGAAGGACCAGCCATCCAGGCGGTAATTCATCAGGTCCGTTTTTTCCAATCCATGTGACGGTTTTGAACACCGTGTAATCCTTCCATGATTCTTGAGCGCTTGGTGTCAAGATTCGGACATAGGACTCCCATTCCGGATGCTCGTGTTGACTGACGATGACACGTTCGTAGCGCTGCGTAGGTCTTCGAGTGTAACTCAAATTCTTGAACAGTGTTCGAAGGTGGGCAAACGCATCGTTTGCTTCTTGTGCAAACGACAACATTTGGCGGCAACGTTCCCGTCGTTCATCGATTTGATGAAGCGGCATAAGCATCTGCATCCGCGATGAACTCGCAGAGTTTGATGCAAAACGTTGCATTGAAGCGATTAACTGACCATGTAACTTTTCTGCTTCTGACGTAGCAAGGAAGGTTGCTTCAGCTCCATTGTACTCTCGAGCAAGTGCCAATGCTCGCTTCACGGAGATGCCTTCAACTTCAGCAATTCGTGAAACATCGCCGGATTCCAAGGTTCGAATTAATTCGTGGCGTCCGCCGAAATGATCGTCCAAGCGTTTCATCAATCGCTCGCCAATACCTGGTAAATTCATCAGCACCATGCGATGTCATCGATTGTCAAGGGCTTTTGAGGATAACCCTTCTCAAACGCTTACTGCTGATAATCTGGAAGGTTCAATTCAACAGCAAACAAAGGATCTACGTGCGTTGAATCATGATAAGCTACAACAACACCCCCATCACGAAGGATTGCTAGGCTTGCAAAATCAAATCGGATATCGTTCCCAGCTCCTGAAGTTGAATCGAGGTCGCCTTGACCGATGTAGGTCAACGTATCTGGACTGAGGTCTTCGCTGTATTCTCGCGTATGGAAGACCACATCAACGTCTGGACCCTCGCTCGATTGATAGCGAACATTGAGCACGAAGAGGTCATGCTCACCATTGGCTTGGAATTCCCATTCCTCAATGCTGGATGCAGCATCGCCGAGTTCGTAGGTGTAATTGTTCCAAGTCATCGCACCATCAAGGGAGGTGTAATGGGTAAACGATGTTCCTGAATTCGCAACACAGTGAATGGTTCCTGTCATGTCAATTTGACAATATTCGCTTGGGAACTGGACGGCGAGTTCGTTCCATGAAAGGGTTGTATCAAGAAATGCTGCATTTCCATTGTCAAAGTACTGGGGGAAGAGGAGTCCTCCACTTGGAACAGCGAAGGCCCGCATTTCCTTGTGAGGCTTGTTGACATCCCAATAGAAATCCAATGATGCGTTGGTGAAGTCTAAGTCAACTTCAATATCCGGTTGTGATGAAGAACGACCAGGGAATTGGATTGGATAATAGTTCAAGCCATCGACAGAGATTTGGCCACCTGCATTCTGACTTTGGTGCCAGAAATTCGAAATCACAAGCGATGCCCATTCACCGTTTCCGATGCTCGATGAAATGGGTCCAACAACCTCGACTTGCCAACTACGATCGTAGAACGGCTCAGTTATTCGATTGTAGCACCATTTCCACTCCATTTCGGAGTCATCGTAGAGAATGGCGTAGAATTTGTCCAACTTGAGATCTCCACCCGGATAAGGGAACCATGACATCGAGATGATATCGCCGTTGGTTGCTTGGACTATGCTACCCTCGCCGAGGCCCTCTGTCCCTGGATTTGTTGGAACGAATGTTCTGCATTGCAAATCAGGGGTTAAGCCAGGAATCCATGTGTCCCAGTCATGCCCTCGATCGACGGACCAAACAGGATATTCTCCACCGATATTGAGAATTGAACCTTGAATAGTGGTGGCGATGTAATGTTCACAACAATTACCCCCTTTCGATTCATCAAACACTGCCCAAGTCATGTTGGTGGTCTCGTTGGTTCTCAAATCGACGGTAATGAATTCCTTTGGTGTTTCATGCGTTTGTTCGTCGATGAGAATGTAATCCTCCCATGCAGACGTTGTAACCTCTGGTTCCACGATGGTTTCTCCATCACCAAAACATCCCGCAAGAACCATGCTGCTGACTAGCAACATTGCGAGAAAGCCTCTGCGCATGGTTTGGCTAAACATCGCCTGTTTTCAAATCCTTGCAAAGTGCAATGAAGGTGCGAAGACCCTGAAGTGTGTGGCTACCAAACCATGTCAGTGCCTCTCCATCGATGCATTTCGTCCACGGCCGTCGGCCACCAAGTGCTTCAACAGCATCACAAATGGCTTCACCTTCTTGCTTGGAAAATTCATGCGGTTCGCTCGACAGAAGAAGGCCTTCGACGTTGTGTTCAATGATCTGTTCTGGAGATACAACAGGATAGCCATTCCCATCCGGGTCAAGGTCTGGAACGCGGAAACCGCATGTTTCAAGCAAAGCCCCTGAATACTTCTTGGGCGAGACCGCCATGAGCGGTTCGTGCCAAATCATCGGCAGAACAATCGGACCGTTTTGTTGGTGAATGCCTCCAAGTTCCTGCTGAATAGACGCTGCAAGTTCGTTTGCTTTTTCCTCAAGATTCAATCGCTTTCCGAGTTGAATCAACATATCGGGAACGTCGCTTGGAGATTCAATCTCGCTCACGAATGTTTCAATGCCTGCTTCTGTTAGTGCTTCATAGACTTCTTTCGGATTTTCTTCACGATCAAGAATCACGAGATTAGGACGAGCATCCCGTAGTTTGTTGATGTTCGGCGTCTTTGTACCGCCCATCACCCTCACGCCCTCGACAAAGGATTCTGGATGAATGCACCAAGGGGTTCGACCAACGAGTTGAGATGCATCGAGTCCTAATTCAGCGATGGTGAGCGTGAGGCTAGGTACGAGCGAAATCACCCGCATATTCACGCCTCAGATCTTGTGCACACGATAAGCGATTGTTGCACCATCAACATCGAACGATTCAGCCTCGGAAGGAGATGCTTCTTGACTGAATGCAATACCCGAAGCACGGGTTTCTTTCGCAATCCATGTGCAATCTTCTTCGAAAAGTTCTGGAGCATCGGTCATCCAGACTTCGACGTCAATCATCGCTTCAATCTCGAGGTTCATGTCCTTTCTCTTGGATTGAATACGACGTGTGATATCACGAGCGAGTCCCTTGGAAAGGAGGTGTGGCGTATCCTGCATGTCGAGTACCAAACTTACGTGCGATGCATCTTCGCCATCACCCACAGTAATGGTTGCAGCCGCATAGCCGTCTCGTTCAGCCCGTCGAACCTCGATGTCCGTTTCAAGAATCTCAACGCCTAAAATGGTGCATGAACCAGCTAGAATATCTGCAAGGAGTGCTTCTTGATCAGGATGATTCTTGATCTCACCAGCGATGGCGTTGACGTCACCCTTCGCACGTGGTGCGAGTGCACGGAAGTTCACACCTAACTCGACTTGTTGGAATCGATCGAGATCGGTTTCAACCGAGATGCTTTCCACGTTCAATTCCTCACACAACAAGTCATGGTATGGCTTGAGGTTGGGTCCAGCGACAATCCAACCTTCTGCACATGGTAAACGCTGACGTCGTTGTGCATCGATTCGAATTCTTCGCCCTGTTTCTGCCAATTCCCGAACAAGTTCCATCTCTTCTTCAAGGCCGACATCTTGCGGTGGAAGTTGTGCAGTCGCTGCAACAAGATCGTTGTTCCATGCGTCAGCAGTAGCGCCTTCTGTAGAACCAGGTGTTCCCATTGGCCATGATGCAGTATGGACGGTTTCACCTGTTAGATTTCGATGGATGGTATCGACCATGAACGGACTTACTGGAGCGATGAGTCGACACAATGTTGTCAAGACCTCGTGCAAGGTGTGTTGACAAGCGAGTTTGTCACCTGATTCAGCCTCATCCCAAAGCCGTCGTCGGCTACGTCGAACGTACCAATTGGATAAATCGTTAACGATGAAATCCTCAAGTTGTCGACAGGCTTTGTGGAAGTTCCAATTGGTAAAACCCTCATGATAGGCCTTTGCTGTGGTATGAAGTTTGGAAAGAATCCAACGGTCAAGTCGTGAACGGCTCCCCACAGGTGATTCAGAGGTTTCGGGATCAAATGCATCCAAAGCGGCATAATCTGCATGGAAGCGATAGACATTCCACAACGTCAGGAACATCTTGGCGTATGTTTCGCGTACACCATTTGAATCAAACTTGAGTGGATTCCACGGTGCACCTGCAGTGACCATGTACCATCGAGTGGCATCTGCACCTTCTCGATTGAAGTGATCCCACGGGTCGACAATGTTGCCTCTCGATTTGGACATCTTTTTCCCTTCAGCATCAAGAATCAATCCGAGGGACAAGCATCGCTTGTAGGCGGGTGAATCAAAGACGGTCGTGGAAACTGCAAGGAGTGTATAGAACCAACCACGTGTTTGGTCAACGCCCTCGCAGATGTAATCGACTGGG